>JBFWSD010000384.1:0-6519 GCA_050248575.1 Gemmataceae bacterium | reverse complement strand
GCTGTCCCTCGACTTGTCAATTGCCGAAGATCCCTATACTCACCTGATCCCTGGGCTTGCCGCCGCGGACACCTACCTTGCGGCAATGGGGATCGCAGAGTAACCTCTTGAAGCTGCAACAAGGGACCATCGTTGCCCGCGATGTCCCAGGGACGGGAATGTGATGACCATACCGATCGCATGCGCGCAGATGGCGTGCACGACCTTCGATCCCCGAGCCAACCTCGAAAAAGCCGATCACTATCTGCGACAGGCTGCCCGTCTCGGCGCCAGGCTGATCCTGTTTCCGGAATTCCTGCCCACGGGCTGCACCTACGACAAGCGTTTACACGAGTTCGCCGAGCCGATCGGAGGCAACACCACGCGCTGGCTGGCCCGCCGCAGTCGGCAGCTGGGCCGCTGGATCGCCGCCGGCATCGTCGAGGAAGCCCACGACGGCATCTTCGACACCTTGCTGCTCACCGGCCCAGCCGGCGAACTGTTCGCCTATCGCAAGCTGTTCCCGGCCTTCTTCGAACAGCTCTACTTTCATCGGGGCACGACGCCCGGCATCTTCGACACGCCCATCGGCCGCATCGGCGTCATGATCTGCTGGGACATGGTGCACGCCCGGATCCCGCGTGCCATGCTGGGCAACATCGACTTGCTGATCATTTGCTCGGCCTGGCCCGACATCAACCGGGCCAACATTCCGCTCTTCGGTGTGCGTGGCTGGATCAGCCGGCAGCCCGAGCTGAGGCCGCAACGACTGGCCCGCCAGCTGGGCGTGCCGGTGGCCTATTGCAACATGACCGGCGATTTCGTCACGCGCGTGCCCGGCCTGGTGGGCGTGACCTATCGCTCCAAGTTTGCCGGGCATTCCTCGATCGTGGATGAGGTTGGCACCCCGCTGACCGCGCTCGAGCGCGAAGAGGCCTTGCTCTTCGCCGAGGTGTCGAGACCGGCCCGCCGCCACAGCCGCGTGGCGTGATGCTCGGATCAAACGGTCCCTGCGCAGCCACTCGTGCATGTGGCCGTCACTTCAAGTTTTTGCGCCAGCCCGTGTATTGTCGGGCGTGCCTCGAACCGCGATGATAGTCTCTTGAGCCGAGAACTTGCGGGGGCGCCGATCCACCATGAACCTGATCGATTCGCTGTTCACCGACCTGCGCCAGCAAGGGCAGCGGGCCTTCATGCCCTTTCTTACCGCCGGTGATCCCGACCTGGAGACCACCGAACTGCTGGTGCGAACGGTAGTCGAACGCGGCGCCAACTTGATCGAGATCGGCTTCCCGTACAGCGATCCCATCGCCGACGGGGCCGTGATCCAGGCTTCGTACACGCGTGCTCTCGAACGCGGGCTGCATATCGACCAGATCTTCGATTGCGTCAGCCGACTGCAACAGCACCCGGCGATCCAGGGCAAGGTTCCGCTGGTGGCGATGGTTTCATACAGCCTGGTTCACCGTCGCGGCCCGGCGGCATTTGTCGAGCGGGCCCAGACCGCCGGTTTCAGCGGGGCGATTGTGCCCGACCTGCCCGTCGAGGAAACCGAGGCCCTGTCTGCCATCGCGAAAGCGCGCGACTTCAAGCTGATCTTGCTGGTAACGCCAACCACGCCGCGCGAGCGGGCCGTGCGGATTGCCGCCACCGCCACCGGCTTCCTTTATTGCGTCAGCGTGACCGGCATCACGGGAGAACGGGACAAGATTCCTGAGCAACTGCGCGATCAGCTGGCCTGGTTGCGGCAGCAAACCCCGTTGCCTCTCTGCGTTGGTTTCGGCGTCAGCAAGCCGGAGCATGTGAAGATGCTGCGCGAAATCGCAGACGGCGTGATCGTGGGCAGCGCCCTGGTGCGCAAGTTGGAACAGGGCAAGAACCGGCCCGCCAGCGAACTGGCCCGCGAAATCGGCGACCTGGTCGGCTCCCTGGTACAAACCCTGAACCCCGCAACCTAGGGTGATGGCCAACTCGCGCTTCACAGAAGCGGCGGGGCTTTGGTATCATTCACCCCGGATTTGTGGTAGGCAGCCAAGTCGAGTGAGCGGCGGCCTCCCCGCGCGGACTCGCACCAAGGCAATGGACTGCAGGGAAGACCGGCAGCGCGCGCACCTTCATGCCGGTCCGAGGAAAGTCGATGGAAGACACACTCGTGACCATGCCCAGTCGCCCGGTGGCGGCCAACCGCTCCGCGTGCCTGGTGCAGATCTATCCGACCGGCCCCGGCATGGGCTGCCGGCACCCTCTTGGCAACGAGCCTCTCGTGCTGGGCCGCGACGACGATTGCGATCTGCGCATCGACGATCCCTCGGTGTCGCGGCGGCATGCCCGCTTGCAGCCCGGCCTCGACGGCTACTACGCCATCGATCTCAAGAGCACCAACGGCACCTATGTCAACGACCGCCCGGCCACCATGCACAAGCTCAAGGACGGCGACTACGTGCGCGTGGGCAATCGCATCTTCCGTTACCTGTCGGGCGACAACATTGAGACCGAATACCACGAAGAGATCTACCGCCTGACGATCATCGACGGGCTCACTGGCATCTACAACAAGCGCTATCTGCTCGAGCATCTGGAGCGCGAACTCGCCCGCAGCGCGCGGCACACCCGCCCGCTGTCGCTGGTCGTCTTCGACATCGATCACTTCAAGGAAATCAACGACCGGTTCGGCCACCTGGCCGGCGATCACGTGCTGCGCGAGGTAACCTTCTGCTTGAAGACCGTGGTCCGCAAAGAAGAGTTGTTTGCCCGCTTCGGCGGCGACGAGTTCATGCTGATCCTGCCCGAGACGCTGCAAGTGGGGGCCGTGGAAGTGGCCGAACGTCTGCGGCAGCTGACCGAGAACCATCCCTTTGAATGCGAAGGCAAGCCCACCAGCATCACCATCAGTGTGGGCGTTTACACCACGGATGGCAACCACTCCTTCACGGCCGACGAGATGGTCCGCCGCGCCGATCAACTCCTCTACCAGGCCAAGAACGAGGGCCGCAACCGCGTGGTGGCCAACTAACTGCTGCTACGCTGCACGTCAAGGCGAACAGGGGGCGTGAGCCCCTGGACCAGTGTGGTTACTGCCGGCCAACCTCCACGACCTAACCAGCTCAGGGAGCGTTGCCCCTCGCTCGCCTGAGTCACAAGCTCAGCGCTTCCGCGTCTGGCTGTCCTCGAAGGGCAGGAACTTCACCTCGTTGTTGTTATTGTCGGTGCAGACAAATTCGAGCAACTCGGGGGCCGCTCCCGGCACCGATGTCACGTGCACGGTCAGGCTGCCGCTCTCCTCCAGTCGGGCAATCTCCCTGCGCTTGCGGTTGAGCAGGTAGTTGGCGACGCCGTCGGACACGCGAATGTTGATGCGCTGGATGGTGTTGCGGTGTACCGCCAGCTGCAGCATGCGCATCACATCGATCGACATGCTCTCGCAGGTCTTGACCTGCCCGGTGCCCATGCAGTGCGGGCAATCCTGATAGACGCTGCGCTTGAGCGAGGGACGGATGCGCTGCCGCGTCATCTCGATGATGCCGAAGGCGGAGATCTTGAGGATCTTGGTGCGGGCGCGATCGCGGCGGACGGCCTCGCGCATGGCCCGTTCCACGCCGCGGCGATGCTTCTCTTCCCGCATGTCGATGAAGTCGTTGACGATCACGCCACCCAGGTCGCGCAACCGCAGCTGGCGGGCGATCTCCTTGGCAGCCAGCAGGTTCATCTGGTAGGCGGTTTCCTCGGCGTTGTTGTCGGCCCGGAAGTTGCCGCTGTTGACGTCGATGGCCACCAGCGCCTCGGTCTGATCGATGACGATGGAACCGCCCATCGGCAGCGGCACGTGCCGCCGCTGGATGCGATTGATCTCGTTCTCGATGCCGTAGCGATGGAAGAGCGGTTCCACCCCGGAATACAGTTTGATCCGCTGCGCGTAGCGCGGCATCACGAACTGCAAGAACTCCTGAGCGTGTTCGTAGGCTTGCGGCTCGTCCACCCAGATCGTGTCGGTCTCCTTGGTGAAGATGTCCCGGATGGTCCGGGTGATCATGTCGCTTTCCTGGTAGATCTCGGTGGGTGCTTTGAGCTTCTTGATGCGGCGGACGACCACCTGCCACAGCCGGGCCAGGTAAGCCAGATCGCGTTGCAGCTCTTTCTTGTTCTTGTCGAGGCCGGCGGTGCGGATGATGAAGCCGAGCCCGCGCGGGGGCTGCAACTCGTTCAGCACTTCACGCAGGCGGCGGCGCTGTTCCTCGTCGGCGATCTTGCGTGAGACGCCGATACGATTCAGCCCGGGCATGAGCACCAGGTAACGCCCCGCGATGCTGATGTAGGTGGACAAGGTCGGCCCCTTGGTGCCGATACCGTCCTTGATGACCTGGACCAGGACTTCCTGCCCGCGGCGGAAGATGTCTTGGATGAGGGGTTTGGGGCGGCCCAGGGCCATGCGTCCCATCGGGCGGCGGCCATTGCCGCGGCGGCCGCGATCTTGCCCGCGGCCGCCACGGCCCCCGCGGCGGCTGCCCCGGTCGTCGTCATAGCGACGACGCTCGTGCGGTTCTGCTTCGACCGACATATCGGTCTCTTCCATCAGCTCGCTGGCCGTGAAGGGCTCATCGGCCGCGTAGTCCGGTTCCGCATCACCGGGCGCTTCCGCGTCCTCGTATCCTTCTTCCTCTTCTTGTTCCATACCGGTATCGTGCGCTGCAGGCTCATAGGCCTGTTCCTCGGCCTCCGGTTTGGGAAAAAAGATGTCGTCGTCGTTCACTTCAGGTTCGTCCGCGTCTTCCTCCTCGGTGCGGCGTTCGGCAGACTCCATGTAACGCGGCGCCGGTGGCTCGTCGTCGGGAGGAGTGGAGGCCTGGCTGTCGCGTGCGTCATCGTCTTCGTCGACGATGCGATCGAAGTCTTCGGTGGGCTCGGGAGTGTGCCCGAAGAGCTCGTCGTGCTCGATGATGGGAGCTTCGAAGAGGTCGTCCGCAGGAGCGGCCTCGTCGTGGGCGGGACGAGCTTCACGGCCGCGCTCGCCGCCGCGGCGTCCGCCGCGACGGCCCCGGCCGCGGCGGCGCGAACGCCCCTGTTCCTCGCCCCGTTCACTTCGTTCGCCCCGTGATTCGCGGCCTTCACCGCGTTCGCTGCGCGATTCACGGCCTTCGCCTTTTCCTTCACCGGGGGGCTGCTCGTCACGGCCGCGCCGCGGTGCTTCTTCCGCGCCCTCCCAGTCATCTTCGACGGGAGGCGGCGCCGCCGCCCGGCGATGCCGGTCACGGCCGCTGCCGCGTTGATCGCGGCCGGTTTTTTCCAGGTGCCGGTAGTAGGTGGGCTCGACATCGGAGACATGCAGGAAGCCGTTGCGGCCCACGCCAAAATCGACGAACGCCGCCTGGATGCTCGGCTCGATGTTGACGATCTTGCCCTTGTAGATGTTGCCCACGTAGCTTTCGTGACTGGTCCGCTCGACGTACAGTTCCTCGAGCACGCCGTCTTCGACGATGGCGATGCGGCACTCCTCGGGTTGCAGTACGTTGATGAGCATTTCTTTTTTCATGTTCGTTGTTTCCTCGGGTCGAACGACGCGGCAGGCGCGTCATTCATCGCTCAGTTCGAGTTTGGTTCGTTGCAGCACGGCGCCCTGTTCGAGCAGGCCGGTCAGCCCCAGCAGGGCCATTATCTCATCGGGACGGGGCGTGCCCTCTTGCACCACCGCCACATCCATTTCCAGTGCGTCGGCCTGCACGTCGAGACGGCACAGGGCCGGGCGTACGTCGAGCCGGCGCGGGCGCGGCCGGCTCCTCTCTATCCAGCAATGTTCCTCGGTCATGAGTGCGCCAGCGCGGGCGCGCAATTCGTCGTTGTCCCCGTTCGGCAAGGGGACGCGATAGGTCATCTGCCTGACCTGGGCTGCGGCACGCGGCTCGATCTGCCGACAGGAATCGAGCTCCAGGCCAAGGGGCGCCTGGCGGCGCAGCCGCTCCAGCAACTCGTCGGCCGACAGTTCTTCAAACAACTCCATTTCCACCACCTCGGCGCAGCCCTCGATGCCCAGGCCGAGTGAGAGGGCAAACGCCATCTTCGGCCGGGGATTGAAGCCTTCGGTGGTGCGGAAGGGGAGATCCGCGCGGCGCAGCATCCGTTCGAAGCAGCGCATCAGGTCGTGATGGCTGATCAGGCGGAGCTGGCTGCCTTTGCGGAAACGGATTCGATACTTGACGCGGACCATGCAGAAGATCGAGGAAGCCATCCCACCGGGTAGGTGGAGATGCCGGCCTCACTTTCGTGGGGTGCGTCGGGAAGGGGCACGACCAGGAGGGGAAGGTCAGTCGTCGTGTGTACGATTCGAGCGCTGTGCGGCCTGTCGGAGGCTGCACGCCAGTTGACGAATGAGCTTCACCTGCGCCGTGTCGCGCGGACAGCCCGCGCACCGGTGCCTGTGTGTGGGGAGCGGAAGGCGGACAAGTCGAGCTTGTTGCTGGCCTTGGCGTTCTGTGCGCCGATTCCGCTGCCCGTTAAACTCCAGCTTGATTCAACGCTGCATCGGGGCGAAGCGATGAATCACACTTC
>JBFWSD010000383.1:0-6528 GCA_050248575.1 Gemmataceae bacterium | reverse complement strand
GGGCTCGCACACGTTGCGACCATGACCGGCATCGTCGGCCTGATCCTGGGCAGCAAGGTGACCGACGCCGGCCTGGCCCATCTCGCCGGGCTGACAAACCTCGAGGAGCTGATCTTCGAGGGCAGCCCGCTCAGCAACGCCGGGCTGACTCATCTAGGCGGCCTGTCGTCTCTCGTCGAACTGGCGCTCAGCGACACGCAAGTCAGCGCCGCCGGGCTCGAACACCTGACGGGCCTGACCGGCTTGCGGACGTTGATGCTCAACAACACGCGTGTCGACGATGCGGCCCTGGTTCACCTGGCGGGGCTGACCAGCATGCGGAAGCTGGCCCTGTCGGGAACCACGATCAGCGATGCGGGCCTGGCCCATCTCGAGCCGCTCTTGCCCACACTCGAAGAAATCTGGCTGGGGGCAACCGACGTCACCGATCAGGGACTCAAGCAGATTCGTAAGTTCGAGAAGCTGCGCGTGCTCGATCTGTCGCATTGCCGCATCAGCGACGCCGGGCTGCGCCACCTGTACCAGCTGCCCGCGCTGGAACGCATCGAACTGCTCGATACCTTTGTTACCGATCAAGGCGTGGCCGAGCTGCGCGGCACCCTGTTCACGCTGACGAACGTGGAGTGGCATCGCACGCCGTCCGACAAATACCGCCAGGCGGCGGTCACCATCGAGCGGCTGGGCGGCGTCGTTCGTCTCGATCACGCCGCCGATGGCACCGCAAAGTCGACGACGTCAGTGCATCTCGAACGCTACTGGCGCGGCGGCGACGACCTCGCGCTGCTGCAAGAGCTGAACCCGGTTCGCTATTTGAGCATCGAGCAGGCCAGGCTGGGCGATGAAGCCTTGAAGCACCTGCGCACGTTGCCCGCGCTGGAAGGGCTGTCGATCGCGGCAACCCCGATCGGCCCGCGCGGCCTGTCTCTCTTGAAGGGACTCGACAAGCTCAATCGCGTGTTCCTCGAACAACTGAAAGTGGACGGGCTGATGCTCGGCCGGCTGGCCGACCTGCCCGAACTGACCTGGCTCGGCCTGAAAGAAAGCACGCTGGATGAGACGGCCCTGGCAGAGCTCGCCAAGCTAAAAAAGCTGGTTCGCGTCGACCTGACCAAGACCGGCGTGAGTGCAGAAACTGTCCAGACGCTCAAGCAGGAACTGCCCGAGTGCAGCATCGAAGGGCTGTGAGAAAGTTCAAGACGCCCGTTCTCTACCTGGTAGGATGACAACAGCTTCGTGGTCGTTTGTCTTCGCGGTTCAACTTCATGACACAAACTCCCCTGCGCATCGTTCTCGCCAAGGTCGGACTGGATGGCCACGACCGGGGCATCAAGGTGGTGGCCCGGGCCTTGCGCGACGCCGGCATGGAGGTCATCTATGCCGGCCTGTGGCAGACGCCCGAAGCCGTGGTCCGCACCGTCGGCGACGAAGACGCCGGCTGGCTTGGCCTGAGCATCCTGTCGGGCGCGCACATGACGCTGGTGCCGCGCGTCTTGCAACTCCTGCGTGAGGCGGGCCTCGATCATGTCGGCGTGCTGGTGGGGGGCATCATCCCCGAGGCGGATATTCCCGGGCTCCTCGACATGGGGGTGGCGCGGGTCTTTGGCCCGGGCACTTCGATGGACGATATCGTCGACTTCCTGAAGAACCGACCTGCCGCCGACGCGCGCTGAGGAGGGCCGAGCGTGGACGCCATCCTCACCGAGCTGCTCGAGCGATTTCGTCGCGGCGAGCGCCGCGCGTTGGCCCGGCTGCTCAGCCTGGCGGCCCGGGGGGAATGTCTCGGCAACATCTTGCGTGCCTTGCGGGCCACACCTGCGGCCAGCAAGAAGAACTGCCTGGTGGCGGCCCTCACGGGCAGCGCGGGCGTGGGCAAGAGCACGCTGGTCGGTCGCCTCATCGAATACTTGCGCAAAGAGAAAAAAACGGTGGCCGTGCTGGCCTGTGATCCGCAGAGCCCGCTGACGGGCGGAGCCTTGCTCGGCGATCGCTTTCGCATGCCAGGCGAACCCGATGACGGCGTCTTCATTCGCAGCGTGGCCTCGGCGGGCGGGCACGGCGCGGTCGCCGAACACGTGGCTGCCATGATCGCCCTGCTCGAACACTACGGTTTCGATGTGGTGCTGATCGAGACCGTCGGCGCGGGCCAGGGGGACACGGCCGTCCGCCAGCTTGCCGATGTCGTCGTGCTGCTCCTGCAGCCCGAGACGGGAGACGACCTGCAATGGGAGAAGGCAGGCGTGCTCGAGGTGAGTGACGTCATCGTCATTCATAAGGCCGATTTGCCCGGCGCCGACAATGTCGAGGCCCAGGTGCGGGCCATGCTCGATCTTTCCCCGGTCCGGCAAGTACCCGTGGTCCGGGTCAGCGCCAAGAACCGCAGCGGGCTGGCCGAGCTCTGGCAAGCCGTTGAACAGGCGGCCCGGGATTCACAGCGCCACACCGAGCCTGCACGCGAACTGCTCGATCAAGTCTTACACTTGCTGTCGTCGCGCTTCGAGCATGCCGACGCGGGGGCCCTTCAGCCGCTTGTGGCTGCGTGGCAACGGGGCGAGATGGACGACGCGACGGCCACTCGCCAGTTGGTCGAACTACTGGTTCGCGATGCGAAGCCGCCTGCGTCTTGATAAAATTCGCAGAAGAGTCGCGCTCCTCCCGTAGAGACTATCCCACCATGATCGATCCGGTCCGCCAGGAAGTGATTGCCCTTGCCCACACCGTGGTCATCAAGGTGGGCACCAATGTGCTGACCGATGCGGACGGCACCCTCAGCGAACAGCGACTGGCCGGGCTCGCCGAGCAAGTCGAACGGGTGCGGGCCAGCGGACGCAAGGTCGCTTTGGTCAGCTCGGGGGCCATCGGCGCCGGCGTGGGCAAGCTCGGGCTGGGCAAGCGACCGACCGATCTCCGCCATCTGCAAGCCTGTGCCGCTGTCGGGCAGGGCTACCTGATGCGGGCCTACGAAGAATGCCTGGCCCGGCATGGCACGCATGCGGCCCAGATCCTCCTTACCGCAGGCGATTTCGATAACCGCACGCGCTATCTCAACGCCCGTAACACTATCCTCAGCCTCTTCGAATGGAACTGTGTCCCGATCATCAACGAGAACGACACGGTGAGCATCGCCGAGATCCGCTTCGGCGACAACGATCACCTGGCCGCCATGGTCACCAACCTGATCCAGGCGCCCCTGCTCGTCTTGCTCACGGTGGTGGACGGCCTCTACACCGGCGATCCGGGCAGCAGCAACGATGCCAAGCTCCTGTCGACAGTGCCCAAACTCGACGCCGAAGTGCTGGGCATGGCGGGCACCAGCAAGAGCGCCCTCGGCACGGGCGGCATGCGCAGCAAGTTACGTGCCGTGCGTATCGCCACCGCGGCGGGAGAATCGGTCATCCTGGCCAACGGCACCATCCCGGACGTGATCGATCGCATCTTCCGGGCGGAAGCGGTCGGCACCTTGTTCCTGCCCCAGGGCTCGACGTTGCCCGCCTGGAAACGCTGGCTGGGCTACACCGCGCAACCGAAGGGCCGACTTGTGGTCGATGATGGAGCCCGCGAGGCGGTGGCGCGCAAGGGGCGCAGCTTGTTGCCTATCGGCGTCGTGCAGGTGATCGGCCATTTCGGTAAGGGGGACGTGGTGGCCCTGTGCGATGCAGCAGGGGCCGAGTTCGCGCGCGGGCTGACCAACTATTCCGCGGCCGATGCTGGCAAGATCGTCGGTCTGCGCACCGAGCAGATTGCCGGGGTGCTTGGCGGCGTCCTGCCCTATGAAGAAATCGTCCACCGCGACAACCTGGTGGTGGTGACCTGAGCCGCCCGGGCGTGTATACTATCATTCTGAAAACGCGACCAAGCTCTCCTGATTTGCGACAGCCATGAGCAAGCGGCAGCGCCGTGTGGCAGCCATGATCGATCTCGACTGGCCCCTCAAGCACCACCTCGAGGTGTTCGTCGGCGTGCAGGCCTACGCGCGGCAGCGCGACTGGGAGCTGATCGTCGATCCGTTTGCCGATCAGGCTCTTGGGCGCAAGGGCCGGCCTTGCCCGTACGAGGGCATCATCGCGCGGGCCACCACGGAACTGGCCAAACGTGCCCGGGCCGCCAACGTGCCCGTCGTCAATGTCTGGTACAGTTCGCCCATGTGGCGCCTGCCGAGCGTCTATCCCGATTTCGCGGAAGCGGGCCGCCTCGCGGCCGACCATCTCCTGCAACGCGGCCTGCGCCGCTTCGGATTTCTTGGCTACCGCGTCAATCGCGAGAGCACCGTGGAAGGCAACGCCTTCCGCCGCACGGTGACCGAGGCCGGCTTTCCCTGCACTTTCCTCAACATCAAGCGCGGCTACCAGAAGAATGCCCAGGAGTGGCGCCGCTTCCAGAATGAGCTCGACCGCTGGATCGGCACCTGGACTCCCAAGATCGGCGTGTTGACTTCGTTCGATCTACTCTGCCGCTTCCTGGCCCATGCGTGCGGCCGGCACGGGCTGAAAGTGCCCGACGACGTAGCCCTGATCGGTTCGCGCAACGAACCCGCCATCTGCCTGCATCCAACGCCTTCGCTGTCGAGCGTCGACATGAACTATCACGAGATCGGCTGGCGTGCCGGGCAACTGCTCGAAAAGTTGATGCGCGGCGGCCCGGCGCCGAAGCAGGCGCTCCTCGTCCCCCCGCGCGCCTTGCTGGCCCGGCAATCGACCGACGTGGTCGCCGTCAGCGATCCACTCGTGGAAGCTGCGCTGCGCTACATTGTCGATCACAATCACGAACCGATCGATGTCAGCGACGTGGTCGAGCAGCTGGCGACGACGCGGCGCACGCTCGAGCGTCACTTCCAGCACAATCTGGGGCGCTCGATTGCGCGTGAGATTGCCCGTTTGCGCTTGGAACGGCTCAAGCGCGACCTGATCGAGACCGACACGCCCGTCAAGGCCCTGGCGGCCTCGGCGGGCTATCGCAATCCCAAGCAGATGCACTACGCGTTTGCCCGGGCCGTAGGCGAAGCGCCGGGCAGCTATCGCCGGCGCTATCGCCACAAGAACGCGTCGGAATGATCACTTCTTCATTTCCAGCGTGATGTTGTTGCTGCCCGAGACCACGCGGGCACGCAGCTCCGATGTCTTCGGATTGCCGTATCGATCCGGCACGGCGTACTTGCCCTCGTCGCGCACCGTGACCACGTACTCGCCCACCGGCGCGCCGTCGTTCGCGGAATACGTCGAGAGCACAAACGAGCCGTCAGGGTCGAGCTGGCTATTGGCAACTGCCCGGCCGGCTTTCGTCTTCGCATCGACTTCGTAGAAGGTGATCATGCCCGAGGACACAGGCGTCCCTTCAAAGTACACGGTGCCCTTCACGGGCGTTACGGCCTTGAGGCCGTTGCGCACCATGCCGGGTTCGTCCGCCACGAACGGGCTCAGATCCTCGCGGTAGATGCCGTCCATCAGCAGATTGGCCAGCACCGGGCCATCCTTCTTCATGGTCACCCAGACGAAATGATCGAACTCACCATAGCGTTCGCCGCGCATGCGGCTGCCGCCGCCCGTGGTCGCAAGCTGATAGTAGTTGCGGCCCTGCCGGACGAACTTGCGATAGACGTGATGATGGCCGCAGAAGACCGTGTAGGGCCGCTCCGCCAGTGCTTTTTCGATTTCCAGCCAGCCCGTGGCGTCGACGTTCGAGTAAGTCCAGATCGGCCGGTGCAGGAACACCAGCGTCCAGCGGACGTTGCGGTTGGACTCGAGCGCCTTCTGCACATACTCGATCTGGGCCGGCGAGAAATGCCCGTTCTTGCCCGGCGGATCGTCGGAATCCAGCATGAGGAACAGCACATTGCGATAGACGAAATGGTAGTAATCGCGGCCGAACTTCTCCTTCCAGAGCTTGGCCATCTGCGAGTTGCTCATGTCGTGATTGCCGGCCACGTAGAAGAAGGGCATCTGAAGCTGGCTGACAAAGCCCTGGAATTCGCGCCATTCGGAATCGAGGCGGTCTTGCTTATCGGTGTAGCCCTCAATGAGGTCGCCCACCGAGACCACGAACTCGGGCTGCAGAATGTTGATCTGTTGCACGGCGCGGGAAAAGACGTTGGCCCGGTGCCCGCCGGTCCGATCGCTGACGATGAGAAAGCGGAAGTCGGCCGGGTCGTTGTTAAGCCGCAAATGCGTCCAGGGGTTCCGCGCTTCGACCTCGATCTGGAACTCGCCCAGCGGGCCATCGGAGGCCGTCTTGCCCGACAGGGCCAAGGCCGTGACCAGGAGCGCGACGGTCGCCGTCGCCAGCAGCAAGCGTTTCATGGTGTTTCCCCAGGGTGGACAGATGGAGGTGGGCCTCCGCGGTTCCATGCAACTGACTGACCATTGTCACTGTGGGTAGCGGTCAAGTCAACGAGGTGAGGGAGAAACCCGTCCCTTGCGCCGCCTGGCCAGTCTGCCCATGTTTTACTTCGCTGATCCGGAGAGACTGTGCACCTTGCCCCGGCGCGTGCGTGGGGTCTCTTTCCTCTCGACGGCGGCTGTGGATTGGCTATATCCG
>JBFWSD010000382.1:0-6544 GCA_050248575.1 Gemmataceae bacterium | reverse complement strand
AGCAGCAAGGTGAAGTGGGGCCAGCTCTGCGACGACGCCGACTACCCCGCAGGCGGGGTGCATTCCATCCAGGCAGAGGTCATCCGCCGCTGGAATCTCAAGCTGGCGCGGTGAACGTCAACGCTTCGCAACGACCACCGTGTTGGGCCACGACAGCCGCCGTGAGCCATCTTCGAGAGTGGCTACCGCGATCAGCGCATGAATGCCCGCGGGCAGCTTCACCTCGGCCACGTCCTTCTCAAAAACGCCAATCGGTTTCGACCCCGCGAACAGCTCGAGCTTCTTGACGTTC
The DNA here is from genome assembly GCA_050248575.1 of Gemmataceae bacterium. Taxonomy (GTDB): domain Bacteria; phylum Planctomycetota; class Planctomycetia; order Gemmatales; family Gemmataceae; genus JBFWSD01. Next base: position 6,252 of record JBFWSD010000382.1, on the reverse strand, counting down.
AAGTCCTTGGCCAACTTGACCGCCACGCGGATCGGTTGCTCGGCGGGCAGGACCGCGAAGGGCTGCCCATCTCCCAGCCCGGCGGGCTCGGCAATCTTCAACACTGGCGACTTCACCACGAACGCCTGCCAGGCGTGGGCCACCTCGGCATCGGGAAACCAGCAGGCCTTGCTCTTATCTCCCTGATACTTGTCGTAGGGCGCGATCACGGGCACGGGCTGGTCCCAGGTGGCCGGGTCGCCGAGCCAGCCCGATGCAAGCTCGCATCTGTTCAGCTTGATGGGCCCCCTGGCCGGGTCGGTATCGGCCGGATAGCGGTGGGCCAGCGCTCGATCGAACAGCACGAAGAGCAAGTTGTTAGCGCGGCCAAACTCGTGCTTGCGGCTCCACTGCACCGCGGTGGCAAACTGCCCCTGCTGAGCTCGCGCCTCGGGCAAACGTTCGGCCAGCTTGGCGAGCTGCTGCCCGTCCTTCTCACCAAAGATGGTGATGATGGGGATCGCCATGGAAGCATCGTTGCGCGGGCCGACTTCCAGGCACACAGGGCCCGCAGCCAGCACGCGCTCGGGCGCCTGCGCCGTGAACTCGACCGCCATCCCGGCCCCTGCCGACATGCCGGCCGGGAAGAGGGGCACGTTCGCTAGCTCGGGATGTTTGGCCTCGCGCCCCAGTTGCTCGAGGGCCGCGACAACGGTCCGGCCCTGCTCGGTCTTGGCCACGCCGAACTGGTTGCCCGCCAGGATGCCGAATCCCCAGTGGCGGGCAGCTTCTTGCCAGTGCTGCTGCCTGACGTGATCGAGATAGAAGGCGTTGTAGGTGACGCCGCGCAATGTCTTGACGCCATCGGGAATCCACAGGCGGAAGATGGCCTGGTCGGCCGGGCCGTCCGCCCGCTTGTCCTTCTTCGAGCGCGGCACATTCAACTTCACCGCCGTCTCGAAGACCGCGTCGGCCCCGGTCGCCGGCAAGGTAACGATGAGCCCGATGAAGCAGCAGATCAAGGTGCGCATGGCATTCCCTTCCGGTAGGCAGAGGTCGTGGCGGCCGATTGAACATGGCGCGAAGGCGCCGTTTTTCCCCTACAATGACCCCGAGCCCCGAACCTGCACCTGAAGAGGGACCGCACACCACCATGCTTGTCGTCATGAACTCGCACGCCACGCCGGAGCAGATCGAGCAGGCGCTGACGGCTATCCGCGCCATGAACCTCACGCCGCATCCGATGCCCGGGCCGACCCGCACCGCCATCGGCATCACGGGCAACATCGGCGCCGTCGATCCGCGCACGCTCGAGGTACTGCCCGGCGTCTTCGAACTCTTGCGCGTGACCAAGCCGTACAAGCTGGCCAGCCGCGAGATGCACGAGGCAGATACACACGTCAAGCTGCCGCAGGCGGTGATCGGCCCGGGCAACTTCACGCTGATTGCCGGCCCGTGCAGCGTCGAGAATGAAGAGATGATCCTGCGCACGTCCGAGTTCTTGATGAAGAACGGCGTGAAGCTGCTCCGGGCCGGGGCCTTCAAGCCGCGCAGCAGCCCGTATTCGTTCCAGGGCATGGGGCTCGATGGCCTGGCGATCCTCGATCGTGCCCGCCAGAAGACGGGCATCGGCATTGTCACGGAACTGATGGACACCGACAACGCCGACGCCGTGGAGCAGGCTGCCGACATCATCCAGATTGGCACCCGCAACATGCAGAACTTCAGCTTGCTCCGCCGCGTGGCCAAGGCCAGGAAGCCCGTGCTGCTCAAGCGCGGCATGTCGGCCACACTGGAAGAATGGCTCATGTCCGCCGAGTACGTGATGGCGGGGGGCAACTACAACGTCATCCTCTGCGAGCGCGGCGTCCGCACCTTCTCGGATCACAGCCGCAACACGCTTGACCTGTCCGTGATCCCGCCCGTGCGTAAGCTGTCGCATCTACCGATCCTGGTCGATCCGAGCCATGGCACGGGCAAGCGCGATTACGTGCCGCCGATGGCCCTCGCCTCGCTGGCGGCCGGCGCCGACGGGCTGCTTCTCGAGATCCATCCCGATCCGGATCATGCCCTCTCGGATGGCGCTCAATCCCTCGAGTTCGGCGCCTTCACCAGACTGCTCGAACAATTGCGCAAGCTTGCCGAACCGCTGGGCAAGAAGATGAATTGATCGACAATGACGCACGCTGGATGGCTGGGAGTCCCTGACCCCAAGAAGTGATTCTGAAAAAAATGAGAACCCGGCTTCGCCGAAGTCGACCTCATGACATTTCGTGACCTATGCTTGAGTACAGACTTAGACTCGCACTCTTGGTCTTACCTCAATTCTGTGAATTACGGTGACCCAGCTTTCGGCGCCAGCTGGCCCTGGGCGTTTCGCCGTCCGTGCTTGCACGGGCGGGCGATCATCATTTCCGCGAGGACAGAATGGAAGGCAAGTCGTCACTCGAGCAGACGGCCTTCGGGGGCCTAATACGTAGCCAGGCAGACAAGCCCACTCCGCCACTGGATGCGCCCGCCACCTCTCCTGAGATCAATCTGGAGTCGGTGGAAGACAATGGCGAAGTGGGCGAATTTGCCCAGTTGCTAGGACCAGCCGTGGTCCTGGGCGATCTGGGCCGGTTGGCCCATTACCGAGTCCTCGAACAACTGGGCTGCGGCGGCATGGGCGCAGTCTTCAAGGCCCTGGACACCAGGCTCGATCGCATGGTCGCGCTCAAGGTGATGCGGCCGCTCTTCGGCCGGGTCCCGGAGGCCAAGGCTCGATTTCTCCGTGAAGCGCGCGCCATGGCCGGTCTCTCCAGCGATCACATCGTCACGATCTTCCAGGTGAGTTCGGAAGCCGAGCCCGCTTACCTGGCCATGGAGCTACTGGAAGGGCTGAGCTTGCAAGCATGGCTTGAAGAGGGAGGCATCCCCACTGTTCCAGAAATCTTGCGGCTGGCCCGCGAGATTGCCCAGGGGCTGGCGGCTGCCCACGAACGCGGGCTCATCCATCGCGACATCAAGCCCGCCAACCTGTGGCTCCAGGCTCCCATCGGTCGGGTCAAGATTCTCGACTTCGGTCTCGTCCGCGCCGGCAACGATCCCAAGCTCACCGAGACCGGACATGTGGTCGGCACGCCGCAATACATGTCTCCGGAACAGGCCGCCGGTGATCGACTCGATCCACGTAGCGACCTGTTCAGTTTCGGCTGTGTGCTTTACCGTCTCTGCACGGGCCGTCTCCCCTTCGACGGGCCCAACTCGATCGCTATCCTCTCCAAGCTGGCCAATCACAACCCGGTGCCCGTGCGCCGCCGCAATCCCGAGATTCCCGAGAAGGTATCGGACCTGATCATGCAGTTGCTGGCCAAGAACCCTGATGATCGGCCCGCCTCTGCCAAACAGGTGGTCCGGCGCGTGCGGGCGATCGAACGCTCGCTCGCTTCCGGCTCGCGGGGCCGTCGTTCGCGCAAAACCATGCGTCTCTATGGCCGTCAGCTGCTTGCCGGCAAGGATGGTTGGGCCCTGGTGGTAGCGGGAGAAATCCTGGTGGCCCTGGCATTCCTTACCGGTCTCTATTTGCTGACCAGGTAGTGACTGGCGCAGGTCATTTGGCGCGGCGCAGGATATAGACGGTGCCATTGCCGTTGATGGTGGCGAGATAGCGACCGTCAGCGCTGAACGCGACGCCGTGAATCGGGCCAGGCAGCCGCCACGATTCTCCCGTGGAACGCCCGGTGGCCAGGTCCCACACTTCGAGCCGGCCGTTCTGGCCGCCCGTTGCCAGCGTCTTGCCTTCGGGGGCAAATTGCAATGACGAGCCCGCCCAGAGCCGTTGATCGCCAGTCACCGTGAGGCGGTTGCGTTCCAGATCCCAGAGCCGCCAGGTGCCGGTCTCATCGAGGACCGCCACCCGCTTACCATCGGGGGAGAATACCATCTGATAAATGGACTGGGGCGTATCGATATTCTTGATGACCTTGCGTGCGGCAACGTCCCAGAGTTCCAGCACGCCGGCGCCGTTGCAGGTTGCAATTCTCTTTGAATCGGGAGCGATGGCGACGCTCATGAAGCTGCCTTCGTCGGCGTCGAGTGAGCCAATCGCGGTGCCCGTCTCCGCATTCCACAGAGCAATCCGGCGCTGCTCGTCGCCCGCGCCAATGGTCGCGGCCAGGCGTTCGGTGGTGTCCATGGCGGTAAAACCGGTAGCCGTCTGCGCCAGGGGGAGACGCGGTTTCTCTCCGGTGGCCAGGTTCCAGCGAGTGAGGATCGGTGCGTAGCGTCGTTCGTCGAGTTTTTCGGCGGTAAGCATGAGGACGGTATCGCCAACGAGGGCAAAGGCGCCGGGGACGCGCTGGCCGCGCGGATTCTGAAAGGTTCCCAGCTCGCGGCCGTCGGGAAGCTGCCACCACTTGAGAGTTTCGACAACGCGATCAGCCTCCCCACGCTCGGCGACGCCGGCGACGACGCCGGCCTGATCGGCGGTGAAGGCGACGAAGCCCAGGGGCATGGTGGGGCCGCGCACTGGCACGCGCTCCACACCGGTGGCCGCATCCCACAAGCGCACCGCGTGATCGTCGCCCGTGGTGGCCAGGGTGCGGCCATCGGGCGAGTAGGCGAGGCTCCAGATGTCACCGAACAGGGTCTGAAAGCTGATCTTCTCCTTGCCGCCGGGCAGTTGCCAGATCTTGACCCGGCCCCGAAACCCGGCGGCGAGCTCGCTGCCATCGGGCGAGAATGTCACGCTGAACAGCGTCTCCTTTCCGTCCGACTGCAGCAGGCGAGACTGTTGCGTGTTGAGATCAATCACTGCTAATTGTCCGCTTGACGAGCCGCAGGCCACTCGCCGACCATCCGGAGATAGGGCGAGGGTCGTGATCATGCCCGTGATTCCTGTGGTGCCCGGCGCGGGCAACTCGCGGCGCTGATTCAGGTCCCAGACCCGGATTTCCGATTTCGGCCCGGGAGCAAAGGCTGCCGCCAGCACTGGATTCTTGGTCGCGCAGGCCAGCCCGCGCACCGTGCCGGGCAACTGCGAATGGGGCAGCGGCGTCAACAGTTTGCCCGTGGTGGTCTGGTAGCTGGACAGTGCTGTCGTGCGACGTGTGGTGTCGGCGTGGCCGATGAATACGCTATTCCCGTCCGTCGCAAAGACCGGATCGGCGGCCAGCACGCCCTTGACCGCAATGGTTGCGAGTGGTCTGCTGCCCCCCACCTCCCAGGTTTGAACCTGACCTTCGCGGATGTTCCCGGTGACCAGGTAGCGGCCATCCGGCGAGTAGGCCACGCTGGAGTAGGGGGCACCAGCCGAGCCCTGCGTGGCTTGCTCGCGCAATGTCTTGACGTCCCAGAAATGGACGACCTGATCACCCCCGGCACTGGCCACCAGCGTGCCGTCGGGCGAAAAGGCCACACTGCGGCTCATCGACCAGTTTCGGCCCTGATGCTCGCCGAGGACGGCCACCAGCTCCTTCGGCTGCCAGCCGAAACGTTCGGCGGCCGGTATCTTGCTGGACTCGAGCGCCTGAAGGGCATCGCTCGGTCGTCCGCTGCCCCCGGAGCGCGGCCAGATCCAGATGACAAGCAGCAGCAAGAGCAGAGCACCGCCGCCGTACAGGGCATAGCGCAGCTTCGGCGGCACGCCGCGAAATTGCTCGGCCAGCGAGATCGTGTCGGCCATGGCGCTGTTTGCGGGAACGGGCTTGGCTATCGGCACCGTGCGGGCGGCCGAGAAGGCTGTGCCGCTGGGAATCGTCGTGGCCGACATGGTGCCCGGCTTGCCGAACGCGAAGGGCTCGATCTGGGCGGCCAGCTCGGCTGGTGTTTGAAAACGATCGTCGGGGCTCTTGGCGAGCATCTTGTACAAGATCTGCCGGATCTCGACCGGAACGTCGCTGCGCAGTTCCTCGACCGGCGCCGGCTCATCGAGCTGGTGCTTGAGGAGTTTCTCCGTGAGCGTGACGCCGCCGGGGAAGGGAACGCTGCCCGTCAGCAAGAAGTAAAGGGTGCAGCCCAGGCTGTAGATGTCGGCGCGGATGTCGGCGGTGCGCGAGTTGCGCGATTGCTCGGGGGACATGAAGTCGGGCGTGCCCATCACCTTGCCGTCGTGGGTCAAGGTGCCGAAGTTGGTGTCCTCGGGCAGTTCCGCGACGCGGGCCAGCCCCATGTCGAGGATCTTGACCACGCGTTCCTTGGACAGGAGCAAGTTGTGTGGCTTGATGTCGCGATGTACCAGGCCGCGTTCGTAGGCGTGCAGCAGCCCGAGGGCGGCCTGATAGATGTACTGGC
>JBFWSD010000381.1:0-6557 GCA_050248575.1 Gemmataceae bacterium | reverse complement strand
GTGGATTTGCCAGAGCAGGTCGCTGCGGTGAATCGGCACGTGCTTGGCGATCTGCCAGTAGCCGCGCGCTAGCACCTCGCAAGTGACAACCAGCACCAGTGCCAGTGTCGCAAGCAGGCAAAGCCGTGTCGACCAGCGCAGTTCGCGCCAGCGGCGCCTCTTTGGCGTTTGATTCTCGTGAACCTGCATGAGGACCTTCTATTCCGACCAGGAGGCTGACTGCCTTCTTTGTTCGGACGGAATAATCGGCGAACTTTAGTTGATTGTCGCCATCGGTACCTCTTGCAAGTCAGTGACTGCCCTGCATGGCCACGAGCGGATCGCGCAGCTTGGTCAAGTTCTCCCAGTCGAGTTGCGTCATGATGTTTTCGATATAGCGTGTGCACCCGCCAGCCGAGAGATGGCACGGATCGTGGTAGGTTTGCTTGCCGTCGGGAAGGAGGGCACGCTGGTCAACAAACAATACGCCGGGGCGCTGGGCAAGGCGGCGAATGATGGCGTTGTGGGCATCGATGGCGGCCGGCACCGTGTCCACGGTACCCCAGGTATCGAGCCCCATGGCGTGATTGTCATAGTCGAGTTGCTTGGCCGCAAAGGCTGGCTCGCTATAGTTGTCTGGAATGAAATAGGCAAAGGTCATGAGCAGGACCGGATCGCCGCGCTGCTGGGCGAGATCCAGGATGCTGGTCAGGTTGGCCTCGAAGCTGGCCGGGGTTTGCAGCCGGCCCGCGTCCAGCCAGCCCTTGCCCAGTCGGTCGCGGCCGCCGCATTCTTCCGTGATGCGGCTGACGATGTAGTGCAGCGTATAAGGAAAGACCAGCCAGCGCGTGTGGTAGTCATCGAGGGCAAGCAAACGTTCGTAGCGGGCCGCATGCCGATAATCCGCGCGGAACAGTGCGGGCAGACAGTTGTTCAGATAATTGTCGTTGATGCCATGATAGACGATCACCAGGTCGAAACGCTTGTCGGCCAGCCGGCGATAGCGTTGGTAACTGTCGAGCGAAGTTCGGCCCGGGTAGGCCAGATTGAAGACTCGAACGGGCCGGCCTAGCCGTGACTCGAGTGCCCGTGCCAGACGCTGATCGAGGTCGCCGAAGTGTTTGTTCCAGACCGAGGCGGCCAGCACCAGGACGTCGAAGTGATCGTCGTCGTGAGTGCTCGGGGCTTCGGCAATATTCGCTTCGGCAAACTCGGGGAAATGAACCCGCCACAGCTGGTCGCCCCGCAACAGCGGGATGCCCTTGGCAATGAGCCAGTAGCCGCGGGCAATGCATTCGCAGCCCACGGCCAGAATCAACGCCAGAGTGCCCAGCAAGCACAGCCGCGTCTTCCAGCGCAGTTCACGCCAGCGCAGCGTTTTTCCCGTTTTTGCAGTTTCACTTTCCATTGCGATCTACCATGACCTGGATCACACCAGGGCGCGGTGTATCGCCAGCGGCTTCAAAAATCAACCGGAGGCGGGCGGGCAGCGCCTTCCCTTGTCGCTGGCCCGGGGTGGCCCGTAGAAAAGACACAAAGGACAGATGGTCAGACCACGCCAATACGAGAAGGGCAACCCATCATGAGTGAGTCGCTGCCTCAGGAACTGTATGCTGAAATCTGCAAGATCACGTTGATCGATCCGCACTCGCATATCAACCCGCACCAGGCTGCTTCCAAGAGCCTCGACGACATCCTGGGCTACCACTATTACACGGAACTGGCCCACTCGGCGGGCATGGACAAGAAACCGCTGGCCGCCGATTTCAAGCCGCGCGAGCGCGTGCGGGCGATCCTGGCCCACATGAATCGCTTCGACAATACCGTCCAGTATCAGTGGTTCGAGGAGATTGCCCGCACCCTGCTGGGCTACCAGGGCGAACGACTCTCGGCCGACGATTGCGATTCTCTGTGCGATACCGCCGAGCGGCTCATGGCCCAGCCCGACTGGGAAGAACAGGTGCTCAAGGCATCGAACATCGAGAAGGTCTTCCTGACCAACGACTTCGACGACACGCTAGAAGGCTTCGACACCAGGCGCTATGTGCCCTGCCTGCGTACCGACGACCTGGTCTTCCACCTGGACAAGAAGGAAGTGCGCGACCGGCTGGCCAGGGCCGCCGATCTCGACGTGGGCACGACGGCGGACCTGCGCCGGGCTGTCTTGAAGCTGTTCGATCGTTTCACGCGAAAGGGGGCGCGGGCCTGCGCCATTTCGTTGCCGCCCGATTTTGCACCGCAGGCCGTTGCCGACAATGTACTCGATGGAGCCTTGCAGGCAGCCCGGGCGGGCAATGAATCCAGCGAGCAGCGCCGCCAGCGCAGTGCCGGCATCTTCTGGATCCTGGCCGAGCATTGCCGGCAGTTCCGCATCCCCTTTGATCTGATGATTGGCGTCAACCGCCGCGTGTATGAGCAAGGCGTCTTCCAGGGCCAAGACCTGTTCGATCAACGCACTTCGTTGATCCAGTACAAGGAGCTGTTCAACGCCTTCCCCGACGTGACGTTTTGCATCTCTGTGCTCACCAGCAGCCAGAACCAGGAGCTGGCCAGCTACAGCTGGATCTTCCCGAACGTGGTGACCAGCGGACACTGGTGGTACTCGAACATTCCGGTGTTTGTGGAGCATGACGCCCGGGCTCGCTTGCAAGCCGTGCCCAAGACAAAGCAACTCGGTTACTACAGCGACATGTACAAGCTCGAGTTCGGGCTGCCCAAATTCAATATGTACCGCCGCATCTTGGCCCGCATCCTGGCCAACGACTTCGTCCGCGATCGCGGCTGGAAAGTGGAACAGGCTCTCGACCTGGCCAGGCTCGTGCTGCGCGACAACGTCAAGCGCATCTTCAACGTGTGACGTTCGTGCCGTTTCCCTCGCTGGCGCGTCGGGCTAACGGTTGCCGACGATGAGCTCGATGCCTTGGGGCCACTTCTCCTGGGGCTCGTAGCCGAGCAACGCGCGGGCAGGCTGCAGGCTGACACGTTCCTTGGCGTAGGGAATGCTGGTGGCGTAGACGATGCCGAAGTCGAATGCAGGCGCTTCGACCGCGCTGGCATAGAAGCGGCCCGCGTCGCCCGGGCTGAGGTAGACATCCTTGGCCCAGTCGAGGGAGCGAATCTCTTCTACTTGCTCGCGCGTGCGCGGGCACCAGCCCAGCCGCACGATCAGCACGCTGAGGCCATGCACGTCGACAAACGAGCGGCCGATCGATTCCAGAAACATCTTGGTGGCCGCATACCAGTACTTGGGCCGGGGCAGGACCTCGACGCCGATGGGCCATGGCCCCACTTCGCGCAGGTACCAGACAACCTGCCCGCTGCTGGCCAGGATCAGGCGTTGCACGCCGGCTTCGCGCGCCGCTTCCAGCAAGTGATAGACGCCGACGATGTTGTTGGGCACCAGCTCGCCGACCACGTCGTCGCAGTCATCCGGCGTGGCCGCGAGATGAATGAGCGTCTTCACGCCCTGTACGCTGCGACGGACCGTGTCCGCATCGGTAATCGAGCCGACGATGGCATCCTCGAGACCAGGAGTCGGCACACGATCGAAGCCGCGCACAGGGTGGCTGCGCGCGACCAGTTCCTTGACCACGGCCTGGCCGATGCGGCCCGCGGAGCCCGTTACCAGCACGAGGGGTTTGCTCATGTCCTACTTGTCCAGGTCCTTGAAGGAGAACTGCTTCTTGATCTTGTCTTGCCCCACGGGCTGGCCATCGACCTCGGCATAGGGATAGATGAGGAAGTTGATGGGTTTGCCCGCTTGTCTGGGCACCAGTTCGAGATCGCGGCCGGTGCTGAAGGCGACACGGTCCGCGGTGAGGTTGCCGAAGTAGTACTCGGCCAGCTTCGGATTCTTGCTGGCCTCGGAGATGTCGACGGGCACCCAGCCCTTGTCTCCCACCTTGAACTTGGCCCAGCAGTGATAGCCGGGGATCGCGCCCGAGCCACGCTGTTCGGGCAGCGGGAAGCCAATCTCGAACTTGGCGGGAATCTTTTGCGACCGCGCCAGCGAGATGAACAGGCTGTGGAAATCGGAGCAGTTGCCGAAGCCCGACTGGCAGGCCCAGACGGAGTCGCCGCGGCCCCACTCGGTCCCTTCCTTGGCATAGCGCATGTGCTTGTTGACGACATCGTAGAGAACGCGGGCTGCCTGCATGGGATCGTCGGGCAGGTTCCTGTCCTTGATCAGCTCGAGCGGTTTGCCCGCGATGGGCACCACGGCATCGGGCTTGAGGTAGCGTTCGAGGAGCTCGTTGCTCTCCTTGACCGGCCCGAGGCCCTTGACCTCGCGGCGGGTGATGCGATAGGTGACGGAGAAGGGGACCTCTCCCTTGTCGCTGGCCCTGGCCTCGAAGAAGAGGATGCGATTGCCGTAGGTTTTTTCGGTGTTGAGCTGTTCCTTGCCCGGAAGCTGCTTGTCGAGAATCGTGACTTCCTGGTCGGCATTGGAAGAGGGCACGGGCAGCCAGACGCGGGCCAGCTTGCCCGCGGGCAGCCCGGTCAGTGTGCCCTGATAGGTGAATTCGAAAGAGCGTGACTGTGCATCCGCGGCGTGCGCGGCGTTACCCAGGGTCGATGCGACGATGAGCACGAACAAGCGACGGATCATGGGGCATCTCCGCAAAGGTCAGGACTCGAGTTTCAAGAGTTTGATGGCATTGCCGCGATAGATCTTGGCCTTCACCTCGGCGGGCAGATCCATGGCTGCCAGCAGCTTGAAGTGGCCCGTCTCCAGGTGGTGGTTGCGCAGGAAGTAATCGGTGCCGAACAGGAGCCGGTCGGCGCGGCGGATCATGAAGTCGCGGCCCGCTTTCATGTCCTTGCCCAGAGTAGTACGGCCCGAGTCGGCCGAGATATCGCCGTAGATATTCGGGTACTTCTTCATCAGCGCGTCGAGAAAGGGCAGCCCGGCGCCCCACCAGCCCGGGCCGTGGCCGATGAACGTCAGCTTCGGGAACTTGTCGAGCGCGCGTTGCAGCCCGGAGCGCTCGTCGTCATCGGTGCCACGGATCTTGTCCATGTGAAACAGCACGGGCAAATCTACCGTGGCACATGCCTCGTACACGCGCATCATGAGCGGGTCGGCGAAGGGGAGGCCGACCTTGTGCTCGCCCAGCGCTTTCGCGCCGCGTTCCTGATAGCGCTCGAGAATGCCGACGAGCTGTTTCACACCGCCCGGAAACTCGTCGCGCGGTTCGACGGCGCAAAACGGAATGAAGCGTTTGGGATGGGCCTTGGCAGCCTCGAAGCCGAGCTCCGGCGACCGCAGTTGGGTGGCGGCTTCCTTCGAGACGAGCGGCAGCACGCACACCCGCTCCACGCCGTACTTGTCCATCCACTTCAAGTAATCATCCACGGTGAGGCCGAACTTGTCGGTCCCCATGTGAGTGTGGACATCGATGAACTTGGGGACAGCTTCCTCGGCGGCGGCGCCCGAGGCGAAAGCGGCCCCCGCGGCACAGGCCAGAAACTGGCGACGATCGACGTGGCACTCAGGCACGTTCGGCTCCTTCGCTACTTGTATTCGACGCCCAGTTCCTTGAACAGGAACGCGTAAACGTCCACGGCCTGGGCAATCTGTTCGGCCAGGGGCGTGCCGCCGCCGTGACCGGAATCGAGGCTGGTGCGCAGCAAGATCGGCGCCTTGCCGGCGGTGGCCGCCTGCAAGCGGGCTGTCATCTTTCTCGACTGCATCGGATCGACGCGCGGATCGTTGGCGCCGGTCAGGAACAACACGGCCGGATAGGCAGTTCCGTCCTTCACGTTGTGATAAGGCGAATAAGCGAGCAATGCTTCGAACTGGTCCTTGTTCTTCACGGTGCCGAACTCGGTGACGTTGAAGGCGCCGTTGGGCGAGAGCTCGACGCGCAGCATGTCGTAGATGCCCACGTAGGAGACGACGCACTTGATCAGTTCGGGATGCTGGACGAGGGTGGCCCCCATGAGCAGCCCGCCGTTCGAGCCGCCGATGATGCCGAGTTTGTCAGGCTTGGTGTAGTTGCGCTTGATCATATGCTGCAAGACGCCCGCAAAGTCATCGAAGACGTTTTGCTTGCGGGTGAGGTTGCCCTGGCGATGCCACTCGGCGCCGTATTCGCCGCCGCCGCGCAGATTGGCGACGGCATAGATGACGCCCTGATCGAGCAGGATCCGGGTGGTGGCGCGGAATCGGGGCTCGAGGCTGACGCCGTAGCCGCCGTAGCCGTTGACCACGCACGGGTTCGAACCGTCGAGTTTTAGCCCCTTGGGCATGATGATGTTGACGGGCACCTTGGTGCCGTCCTTGGAAACGGCAAACTCGCGCACCACCTTGGCGTCATCGAAGCTCACGGGGGACGTGGACACGAGCGACGTCTTGGACGTTTTGCCCGTCTTGGGGTCGAAGGAATACCAGGCGGGCGGGGCAATGAACGACGCATTGCTGAAAAGAATGTCGTCGCCGCCCACGGGCGTGAGACCGCCGACCGCGGAAACATCCAGTTGCTTTGGCCCGGGCTGCGGTTTTCCCGCCAGATCGAAAACGCGGATCTCCGACGGGCCGCCCAGCTGATACTCCACGTACAAGCGTGAAGCCGTCG
>JBFWSD010000380.1:0-6564 GCA_050248575.1 Gemmataceae bacterium | reverse complement strand
TCTCGCACTGGTGACGCCGCGTTTGCACATACTTCGCAAAGAGCGGATTCTTCAGCGCCGCATGGGCCAGCAGCGTCAAGTCGCGGGCACACGAGTGATTCTTGCTGTTGCCGTGCGGATCGAAGTACTTGGTTTCGGTCATCTTGAGTGCTGCGGCGCGGCGATTCATCTCGGCAACGAAAGCCGCGAGGGGGTCTGCGTCTTCGTCGTTCTTGTCGACGAAGCGTTTGCCGAAGTGTTCGCCGAGGGCCACGGCCGCATCGTTCCCTGAAGGCAAGAGCAGCCCGTAGAGCATGTCGCGGACGGGATAGCGTTCGCCCGCCTGGATCTTGGCACTCGAGCCGCCGGTCTTGGCGGCCCGTTCCGAGACGACGATGACCTCATCGAGGGCCTTGGGATTCTCGGCGGCCAGTTGCAGCACGATCCAGGCGGTCATCATCTTGGTAGTGGAGGCCATGACGCGGCGGGTGGTCTCGTTGCCGCCCCAGAGGAGCTTGCCCGTCTTGCCGTCGGCGATGGCCCAGGCGGCCGCCGAAACGAGGGGCGGGCCGTCGAGCACTTCTGCCTTGGCCTTGGGCGGCAGTTCCGCCGCCTGTCCGAACAGGGACGAGGTGAACAGCAGTACGACACAAAGGCACGCGAGGCAGTTGGCAGGACGGAACATGCGGGCAGCCCTCCACGGTTGATAGACGACGGTCAGTTCTAACAGCCCGCGCGAGCGAGGTAAAGAAGTGAAGGGCAGTCGCCTCATTGTTTCGCCCTTACAGGGCTGCTGTCAGGTGGATCGCTCTACGCGTCTTGCGGACTCTGCCCTGGGCTGACGTGTTCGAGCCCTACGGGCTCCGCAGTCGCGCTCAATCTCCGTTCTCGGCTCTCGGTTCGCCGTTACCCGGTTGGTCTTGGATGCGGACGAACAGGATCAGGATCGCAGCCAGGGCCGGGGCAAGGGCCAAGAGCAGCAACACATCCTGAAACGCGTAAGCTTTCGCGTTGGCGTGAACCCATTGCCCCAGGAAGGTATGCGCTTGTTTCTCGCTCCGCCGCGGCGGGCTGCCTCTTTGCACGAAGTGCTGCGCCGGGTTCTGCAAGGCTTGCGTCACGATCGGTCGATTCGTTTGGATCGAACGGCGCAGATAATCGAAGTGCTCGTCGGATGATTGTGTCAACAGGGTCATCAAGGTCGCGCCGACCAGGAACGCGGGCAGCGAACGCATGATGTTGAACACCCCCGCGGCCTGGGCCGTCTGTTCCGGTTTCAGCCCTTCGAACATGGTCAGGAGTGCTGGCCCGATCACCACGCCCGCGCCGCATGACCAGGCCAAAAGGATGGCCGCAGTCCAGTACTTCGAAGTGTAAAGGTCGATGTCGGCCAGCTGCCAGGTGCACAGGCTCATGACGAGCAGCCCGCTGGCCATGCGCGCCTTGCGATTGGCGTCGACGCCGATCGACATGCCGCCGAAGATCCCCAGCAGCATGCCCACCGTGGCGGGCAGGATCACCAGTGCCGCCTGGTGCCACTGGTAGCCGCGCAGGTTGATCATGTACGACGACAGCAGTTGCAACAGCACGTACAGGTTGACGGCGAAGAGCGCCTTGGCCGCCAGGGCCAGCCCGTAATTGCGGATCGCGAAGGGCCGCATGTTGATCAAGGGCTGCCTGCCCCAGATGCCCCAGGCCACGAACGCCGTGAAGGTGAATAACAGCGCTACAAACCACGGCGCGAAAAAGGGGGAGTTGAGCCAGCCCCAGTACTGGCCCATGTCGAGCACGACGTTGAGCGATAGTACCCAGGCGATCAGCAGCGCGAGGCCGAACCAGTCGAAGCGGCCCGGCCGCGGCTCCTCTGGCCGGTCCGGCTTCAGCAGCCACCACGACAGGGCCACGATCGGCACACCCAGCGGCAAGTGGATCCAGAAGATGAGCCGCCACGAGTAGAGTGAGGTCAGCATGCCTCCCAGGACAGCGCCGGACATGGCGGCCAGGAACAGCCCCATGCCGTACATGGCCATGGCGAGTTCCTTGCGGTCGGCCAGCTCGCGCCAGAGGAGGACCATGCCGGAGGAGATGAGTAGCCCGTTGCCCAGCCCTTGCAGCAGCCGCAACGGGGTCATCCAGATGACTTCCGAGACAAAGCCGCACGCCGTGGCCGCCAGCGTGAACACGATGGCCGCCCACAAATAGCAAAGCCGCAGCCCGAAGCGCTCGGAAAGGAAACGCGTCAGGGCCATGCCGCTGGCCGCGCCGATGAGGTAGCTGCCCTGAATCCAGTGGATGCGGTAACGATCCGAGTCGAGAGCCGCGATCACGTCGGCGGCGGGCACATCGAGCATCGTCGCATCCAGCGTCGCCAGGGCCACCCCCGGCACCACGCCAAGCAGGCAGCCCGCGTGCTCGCGCAACGCCCGGGCCAGATCGAAAATAACGGGCCGATCACTCATCGACTCGAGCTCCGCATGGTTGCGTGTACGCGTCACGGCTCCTGCACATCGGCGATCTCCGCTTGCTTGCGGAGCGCCTCGCGGGCCCAGGCCGGGTCGCCCGGGCCGTGCTCGATGGTCACCGTCACCGATAGCCCGGGCCGCAACAAGTCCCAGCGCTCGTCGCGCTCGATCCAGATTCGCGTCGGCACGCGCTGCACCACGTAGGTGAACTCGCCCGAGGAGACGTCGCGCGGGATCAGCGAGAAGTTGGCATCGGTGGCCGAACCGATCCACAACACGCGGCCGCGGAAGGGCTCGGAATAAGCATCCACGTCGAGCCGCACCGCATTGCCCGGGCTGACTCCTTGCAGCAGTGTCTCTTCCAGGTGCACGGTGACATAGAGCAGGTCGGGATTGTACATACTGAGGATGGGCTCACCCGTGTGCGCGTAGTCGCCGAGGTGCCGCCATTTCTTGGCAATGACGCCGTCGTAGGGGGCCTTGACCCGGGTGTAATCGAGATTGAGTTGGGTCACTTCGAGGGCCCGCTCGGCCTCCACCACGTCCTGGCTGCGTTCGTCGACGAGCTTGCGGGCCGCCGCAATCTGCAAGTTGCCCAGCCTGGCCAGGGCCACCGCCGAGTCCGCCTCGCGGATGGCATGCTTGCTCGCATCCACTTGCTGGCGGGCAATGGCTTCGCGCTTGCGCTCCGCCTCCGCCTGGGCGTGACGAGCCCGGGCAATCTCCACATCCGCCTTCGCGGTCTCGAAGATCTTGGTCGCTTCCTGGAAGCGGCGTTCGGAAACCGACCCATCCTTGTAAAGGTTGCCGTAGCGCGTGAAGTCCTCGCTGGCCAGCGTATAGGCCGCCTGAGCGGCCAGGATGGACTGGCTGGCCGCATCGATCCCTTTCTCAACGTCGATCTTGATGCGGTCGAGCGCGTCGTTGGCCTGGGTAAGCGTGTCGCGGGCAATGTCGAGCTTGGCTTCGGCGATGGCGATGCGGCGCGGCACTTCGCCTTCCAGGAGCGCGAGATCGGCCTGCGCCTTCTCGAGGGCAGCCCGCGCCACGTCGCGGCGGGCGGTCGCCTTGTTCACCTCACGCTGATACGGAGCGGGATCGACCTGGATGAGAAGTTGCCCGCGCTTCACGCGATCTTGCTCCTGGATGAAGACCGCGACGATGTCCCCCTTCACCTGCGGCGAAACGTTGATGAGGTGCGAGTCGACGAAGGCATCGTTGCTGATCGAGTGGCTGAAGCGGTACGACACCCAGAAGCCGGCAATGATGGCGGCCCCGGCCAGCACCAGGCCAACGACGGCCAGCACCAGGCGACGCTTCGTGGAGGAGGATTCACGGCTCATCGTTCACTCCTGAACATTTAACCGCCCCGCTCGCGGGGCGCGGGCAGTGTGCTGACGGTGAATGTTCTTCTCACACAGGATTCGGTCCGCGCCGCGCCAGCGGGGCGGTTAATGTCCGCGCTACCTGTCCGCGCAATTTCCTGCCAGTTCATCCCACGAAATGCCTAACGCGAAGGCGAGCTTTGCCAGGGCCGTCTGGTAGTCATACAGCGACGTCGCCAGGTTCTGCTCGGCGCGGGTACGGGCCAGTTCGGCATCGACCACGTCGGTGGCGTGGGCGTCCCCCTCTTCGAGCAAACTTCGCACCACGCGCAGGTTCTCGCGCGATTGTTCCACGGCCTCGCGCGATAGACGGATGCGCTCGCGGGCGTCGGCCATTTCCAGGTAAGCGACGCGTACCTCGTAGGCGATCTGGTCGCACACCTGGGCGGCGCTGGCCATGGCTTCCTCGAGCCCGGCGCGGGCTTCCCTCATCTTACCCAGGTGCTTGCCTCCATCGAAGAACTTCCACTCGATGTTGATGCCGCCCGCGAGCAGGTCCGCATGGCGATCGAGATCGGGCCGAACCAAGTTTGCCGCCGTCGCCCCGACAAAGATACGGGGCAGCGTGTCCGCCTTGGCGATCCCTTGCTCGAGCTGGGCTGACTCGATGGCCCGCAAGACCACCTGGAATTCGTCGCGTTCGGCCACCGCCCGCTCGAGACACTCGGGCAGCGAAAGCGCTAGCGGTGTTTCTACGGGCAACGCCTCATCGGGAAGTTCGGGCACCGGCGCGCCGAGCACCTGGCTCAGCCGGGCAATGCCCACGCCGACCGCGGTGCGTGCCCGCACCAGCTCCAGCCTGGCGTCGGCGAGCAAGACCTGAGCGCGCAGCACGTCGTTGCGGATGGCCACGCCGCGTTTCTTGAAGTTGCGCGCGTCGCGCAGGAAGTACTCGGCGCGGCGGACTGACTCGAGGCCGATGCGCACTCGAGTCCGGGCATCGAGCACCCCGAAGTAGGCGGCGGCCACATCGTAGGCGACAGCCTGCCGGGCGCGCGCATACTGTAGCTCGGCCACCTCGACCCCAAGCTTGGCTCGACCATAACGACCATAGCGTCGGCCAAAGTCCCACAGCGTCCATTGCAGGTTGAGCTCGGTCATGCGGAACTGGTCGGCTGCCCCGCCGAAGGTGACATTGCCGATCGCCGTGGGAATAGTGGGCAGCGTGTAGGGCTCGTCGCGCGGCGTGCCCGCCACCTGGCGATGAAACGCGGTGGCCTGGGGCAAGAAGTCGGCAAAGGCGATGGTCCGCCCGGCCCGGGCCTGCTCGATACGGGCCTGCACGGCCTGCAAACGCGGATTGAACTGATCGGCCATCACCAGGGCCTGGTCGAGCGTGAAAGGGACCAGGGCCGATGGCAACGCCTCCGGTTCGAAGCCAGGCGGCGAAGGCTCGGGTGCCAGATCGGCGGCGGCTGGATCGAATGGGGCAGGGGCGTGAATCGGCTCAGCGACCAGCTCGCGCGGATCGGCCGTGGCACAGTCGGGAAGCAGGAGCCCGTCTTCGACGGCCGTGATCCGGGCACTCAGAGGCTCATAGGGAACTTCGGGACGAAGGAAGCCACACCCCGAGAGCAAGAATGCAAACACCCAGACCAGGCGAGCAGGCGGCGTGAGCCCCCTGGAGGATGCGGTCAGCGGATGCAAACGACAAGAAGCGGGAGATAAATGCACGATCTCGATGGCGGCATACGATTCGTCGCAGCGATGCTGGTCCAGGGGGCAGACGGATCTCGCTCGCTCGGTTGCGCGCAGGGGGAGCGCGGCGTCGCGCAATGGCGGCACTTGCCTACTTTCCCGGGCTAGCGGGAATCGGTCGAGCATCGGCTTGCCCAGTTCGCCCCGCGTTCGCGGTCGGCGCGCATCGGTGCACAATACATGAACGATGTCCGGGCCATAACCGCGGCCCGTGGCGAAGTCAACGGCTCCACGACATCCATGTTCCTTTTCGAAGTTCGGTTCGCTAATGTAACTGTGTTGAGATAAGCCCGGAGATTGAGGGAGACCGCGGTCGATGGCCGAGCAGGAACCGAAACGCAGCAGCCCACCGCCACCCATCGAGGACGAAGGCTATCCGGATGAGCCGATCCCGCTCTCGGATGCGGACGGGCCAGCGCCGACGGCGCCGCCCGCTCCGGAAGAACCCTTCGCTCGCGAAGAGACGGAAGTGATTGCCCCCAAGGCGGTGCCAGCAGCGAGCGGCGAATCCCCTCAGGCCATGGAAGAGCGGATGCGCCGTATCGAGGACGCGCTGGCTGCCCTCGTTGCCCGGCAAACGGAAGCCGAGAAGCCGGCGGGCAAAGGCGCCTTCGCCGAAGCTTCCGAACTGCTGGAAGAAACACGCAAGATCCTGCCCACCGCCAAGAAAGCGCTGCGGGCCAAGGATCGTGCCGAGAAGGCCATCCGGGCTGCTGCCGATGCCACCTCCGACGAACGCTGGGTGCTCGTGGAAGCCTTCGCCGAGCTGCGCGACATCCTCAGCATGTACGTCGATCGTCGCTACGAGGTCACCTGGGCCTGCTGGCTGGTGCCCGCCGGCGGCCTGCTCACCATGGTGCTCTTCTACTTCACGCTCGGGCAGATCCCCATCTTCGGCACCATTCTCGACAAGCTGGCCGACGTGTTTGTACTCTTTGTGGTCTACAAGATCCTGCGCCGCGAATCTGTGCTCTATCGCGAGGCAACGGACGCCGCCAAGACCGAGGAGGAGGAAGCCAAAGCATGATCCGCCTGGGAGT
>JBFWSD010000379.1:0-6570 GCA_050248575.1 Gemmataceae bacterium | reverse complement strand
CCGGCATGGTCTGCTGGTTCGAACAAACCGTCACTGACTCGCGTCCGGAAAAGCTAACCACCATGGAGTGCCTGGGCTGGTTGCCCGGCGCCGGCATTGCACACTACCACTACACCGCGCAGCCCCGGCGGACCATCTACCACGAACTGCTCCTGAAAGGGCTGATGAAAGACGGCCTGGCCTGCGACGACGGCGCCGCCATCCTCTTCGAAGGGGGCAAGGTCGCCAGGGTCGTTGCGATGTCGCCCGGCGCCAGCGCGTATCGCGTGCGGCGCGACGGCGATCGCGTTGTGGAGGAGTTGTTGCCCGCCGAGCGACTGTACCAGGCCGTCAAGCCGATCGCCATCGACCTCTGGCCCGGCAAGCCGCCGGGCGACGTCGGCATCACCGGGGCCGAGAAAACCTTCCAGCTCCAGGTGAAGGGCAAGCCCTACGAGGTAGGCGGCAAACCGACGAGTTGGGTCACCAACGTGAGCAAGCCGCAGATCTTCGTGTATCCGGCGGCCCAGGACAAGAACACCGGCATCGCCATGCTGATCTGTCCGGGCGGCGGCTATCACAACCTGGGTTGGGACGTTGAAGGGGAAGAGGTAGCGGCGTGGCTCAACTCGGTCGGTATCACCGGCATCATCCTGAAGTATCGCTGCCCGCGTCGGCCGGGGGAAATGAAGGGGGTGCCGCCGCTTGGTCCGCTCAAGGATGCACAGCGGGCCATCAGCCTGGTGCGCAGCCGCGCCAAAGAGTGGGGCGTCGACACCCGCAAGATCGGCATGGTCGGCTTCTCCGCGGGCGGCCACCTGTCGGCGGCGGCCGCGCTGAATCACGACCGCCGCGCCTATGACGCCGTCGACGACATCGACAAGACCAGTTGCCGGCCCAACTTTGCCATCCCGCTCTACTCGGGCTATCTGATTGGCAACGACAACGATACCCTGTCTGCCGACATGCGTGTGTCGAAGGATGCGCCGCCCATTTTGCTCATCCACGCAGGCAACGACAGCATCTCCAAGGCAGAGAACAGCATCGTGCTCTACACGGCCCTCAAGAAGGCAGGTGCCAGCGCCGAATTGCACGTATATGGTTCCGGCGGTCACGGCTTCGGCGTTCGCCAGGTGGGCCATCCCTGTGAGGGCTGGACTGGCCGCTGTCTCGACTGGCTCAAGGATATCGGCATCCGCTAGCGCTCCGTCACATCTCGAAAGATGGATAAAGCTGCTTGAGCTTGATGCGGGCATCGGCCGTCGTGAAATGCCAGTCGATGCGCGCACACATCTTGTTGCGATTCTTCTCCGAGATCGCGATTTCTCGCTCCATCACCTCTTGGCAATCGATTCTCTGCGCGACCACTGGGCTCCTTGTTGGGGAAGAGGCCCCCAGTCCATCACCGCCGGGCAAATGACGTATCATCTGCGCCGTCTGCGTCTGCACGGACTGATCGAACGCACCGAAATCGCATCGTTATCGCGTCACCGACGCCGGTTGGCGCACGATGCTGTTTTGCACGCGGACGTACAACCGTCTGTTACGACCGGGCTTGGCGGAGATCATGCCGCAAGAGCCCTGATACGGCCTTGCGCCAGCGATTCGACCAGTTGGACGCCGCAATCGAGCAGCGCCTGGAAGCCAACGCCTTGGCCGCATGAACTTGACTCATGCGCTATGCGTTTCTTGGATTAAGTAACCTAGTCGCTCAATACTTTGTTCGGCTCGTCGGGACTTGGACGCTCGCACGATCGGCACGTGGCTTGGTAGCCTACCACTACTTGATTCTCAGGGGAATTGCATGTTCAAGATTGGCCGTACTGCGAAGGCTGGTCTTGTCGCCCAGCGGGAGCCAGGCTAACGAGTGCGGCCCCGATGGCCGCAGCCGCCATGCAGATCGCGCCGGCCACCGAATCCGAGGGTTTGGCGGAGGTCCCCATGTCGAAAACGAGAATTCCACGGAGAAAGCTCACGCCGATCACCATCCAGGCTGCAATCTTGGACCCGCTCATGCTCACCCCCGTTTTGATTGGGATCGGCCGCCCCCATACCAGGGTAGTTCGATGCTCGCGGAACGAGATTTTATCGAGGGAGAATCCTTGCCGGCTTGTCGCCGATCGGAGGAAGATTGTTAGGGGCTCATCTCCCAGGAACAGCTCAGCCGGCTGCAAGCGGGTGGATTACCAAGGAGGGGCGCGGCGGCGCCTCGTGAGCAAAGGGTGAAGCGCTGCGGTCCTCTCATTGTCGCTGCGCATCTTTTCCCGCTATCTAAGAGAAAGACCGGCGGTCTGGCGCAATTCACGCCGACCGCCGCCGTGCCGGACGCTAGTCCAGCACTCGTTTGATAAATCCCAGCATGCCGAATGCCGCGGCCGTCGGCAGCCACAGCATCCAGCCCCATTCCATGACCAGCGTCGCCATGACGCAGGTGATCAAGATCATCAGACTCATTCTTGCGAGCATTGCCTCTCCTCTCTTTCCGTTTACTTGTTCTTCGACGACTTCGTGACAATCAGCCCGTCCAGGCCCGACACGGCTCGCGGTACGGGCAGGACGGACAGTTGATCGGCGACGGGCTGGGATAGATCGACCCACTCTGGATCGCCTGCCAAACGCGCTCGACAATCAGCCTGGTCCGCCGTAGCAGCCGCGGCTCGGGCCGGACCTCGTGCAAGGCCAGCTCCGGCACCTTGGTCTTGGTCAGCACCGCGAACTGCAGCCGGATCGGCTTGCCGCCGGCCAGCGGCTTTGCAATTTCGTGATAGAGCAGGAGCTGCTCGGCCGCGTCCCGCACGTGATCCTGGCTCCACGCGCCTCTTGCACTCTTGAAGTCCGTGACAGTCACGCAGTCCTCCGTCTCGACGATCAGGTCGAGGCGGGCCAGGATCTCGGGCAGGTCGGGTGCGAGCCGCCCACGGACTTCTTCCTCGACGCCGATGATGGTGCCGCTGGGCACGGCCCAGTCGCTGAGTTGAAAGGCCCGCAGCAGGCGCTCGGCCTGGCGGGCCACGGTGTTGATGTCCTCGCCCCTGGGAAAGCGGATCGCTCCCTGGTCGCGCGCATGCCAGTCCATCCAGAAGATGTCGAGCAACTCGGTGAGCTGCGGCTGCCGGCCGATGAGCAGTTGCTCGTAGTGATGGGCGATGCCCGCGTGCAGGCCGGCACCGAGAACCAGGCTTGAGCTGACCGAGTCTTCGGGCAATGCGTCTTGATACCGGAATGACCAGCGGAGGCTACAGCTCCTGAAAAGACTGACCGCTGAGAAGGAGAGGTGCTGTCTCGTGCCCGGCGGTCCGGCCTTGCCGTTGACCATCGGCAGTGCGATCATCCGCCTCCTCCTTCCTGCTTGAGGTGGTCGATCAGCTCGCTGGCCTGCTTGATGTCGAGCTGCTCGGGCTTGGCCAGGTTGAATTGCTGCCGCAGGATCGGCTTCACGTCGATGCCGTGCGTCTTGCAGATCGCAAATATTGCCTTCAACTGCGACTGGGTTACAGGTCGCGGCGCGCCCTTCGAACCATTCGACGGGCTGCCGCTAGACTGGCCGTTGTGCTGGCCACCATTCTCGGGGTGGTCGTTGCCGTTGCCGTTACCGTTGAGTTCCTCGTCGAGCGAGCTACGCACCAGCCCGAAGAGTTGGCGGATGCGATCCTGCAGTTTTTGCGGGTCATTGACCAGGCCGAAGTCCAGCTCGAGCTCGACGTGGACGCTGGCACCGCGCGAGCTGTAGTTGGCCTCACCCACCTTGCGAGCGAGGCCGACGTTCACCTTGAGTGGCATGGTTCCTCCGTTGGATTGAAGTGAGCGCCGATCCACGCGAACGTGGCTCAGCAGGACACGCGGATGGTGGACTTCTTGAGGGTTGGATAGCGCTGCACGACGGCCTTGATGCTCGACCGCAGCCGCGTGCGAAACGCTCTACCGTTGAGTGTGCGAGTGATGGCCCGGGCTTCACCGCGGGGCAAGTCGGGTGGGACGTAGACGTCGAGGTGGAACTGTTCGATCAGGAAAAGCAAGTTGTGGCCTCCTCTCTGCTCGTGTGAGTTGTCACTGATCACCGTCGTTTCCTGGACTTGGTCTGGGCAGGCAGCAGGTTCTTGTGCTGACGCTGATCGGCAAGTGCCGGCCGCTCGGCGTCGGGATGGGCCTGCCAGTGCTCGATCGACGGCAGGACGCTGGCAAGGGGCTTGTGGATGTCGATCTCGGTCGCCAGCTGACGCAGCTCGCCGGCCACCTCGGGCAGGCCTTCTTTCTCGAAGTCCGCGGCCTGACGCAGGAGCTTGGCCTTGCGCTCGGCGCTTCGGGCAGCAAACTCGGACTCGAGGTCGAGGGCGACGTTGGTGATGAACAGCGCCTAGAGACGCGCAGCGAGAGCGTGGAAAAGCTGGAACATGCGAGGCTCCTTTGTTTGGTGGAGAGTGAACAAGAGGGTCGCGACAACAACGTCGCGAGCTTACAATGCACCGGCTTGGGAACTTGAACTACCATCGGGGCAGAAGAGAGCGAGGAGGTCTTCGTCCATGCCACTCGATTTGCACCACCCGTATCGCGGTTCTCGTAGCCACAAGGGCCGACTGGTCTGCCTGACGATGCTGGCACTTCTGATGCCCGCTTGTGCCAGGGACGAGACTCCGCCGCCCGAAGTGACCCAGAAGACCGACAATGAACAAGATCGCTCCCGAAAGCCTACGGACGCCGAAGAGCAGACCAGGTCGCTGCCAGACCTAATCAAGGATGTCCAGTCGGGCGACAAGCAAGTACGTGAGAGCGCCATCCGGGCGATTGGTGAACTGGGACCCAAGGCCGAAGAGGCCATTCCCGCCCTCATCGAGGCGATGAAGAAGCGGGACAACGTCGGTCTCGGCACCATGGTGAAGGGACGCGATGACGGCTACGCACCGAACAGTACGCGGGAGTCGGCGGTCTGGGCCTTGCTTCAGATTGGCCCCAAGGGCAAGGAGGCGCTCGCGCGTTCGGGCCTGACCATCTTGCTAGAAGGGCTGAAGGACAAGGATCCCAGTGTTCGCGACCACACGCTCACGGCACTTGGCCAGCTTGGGCCGCTTGCCAAGCCCGCGATTCCGGAAATGGTCCGGTGCTTGGCCGATCCCAGTACCTCGGTGAGCCATTCTGCCCAGTTCGCCTTGCAGAGTGTGGGACCAGAGGCGGCGCCAGCAGTGCTTGCTTGCTTGAAGAGCGACGATGCCAAGGTGCGCCGCGCCGCTGGACGAACCATCCGCTGGATGAGGGATCTACCGGTGGAGCCGCTCATCGAGGCCTTGCGCAGCGACGATCCATACGTGCGTTATAGCGCCGCCCAGGCCTTGTTCTCCCTGGGACCGCAGGCGAAACCTGCTGCCGCGGAACTGATCAAGAGGCTATCGGACCGCGAGCTCGTGAAGGCAGCGGACCAGCACTACGCTGAATACACCGTCGTCGACACCCTGGCTGCCATCGGCGTGGGAGCCGTGCCGGAGCTGACCAGTGCGTTGCAATCGGACGAACTGGCAGTCCGTAGTGGTGCGGCGCGAGCCCTCGGTAAGATAGGCCCGCCCGCGAAGAGCGCAGCTCCCGCCCTGATTAAGCTACTCGACGACAAGTTCGTGGGGGTGTCACTGGAGGCGGCCTGTGCGCTCGTCCGTGTTGGTGGGGACCCGGATCGTCCCATGAAACTGCTTGGCGAGCTACTGAAGCATGAGGTGACTGCCGTGCGCTGGCACGCGGCCGATGCATGCCGCCGCATTGGCAGCAAAGCCGCCCCGGCGATCCCGGCACTCATCCAGGCGCTCAAGGATTCAGAGGCAGCCGTACGGCGTCAGGCCGCACAGGCCCTTGAAGTACAGGGGGAGGCAGCCCGCGCCGCGGTCCCCGAACTTACCAGGCTGCTTGAGGATGACGAGTTCGTACGCCGTGATGCCGCCCGAGCTCTGGAAGCAATTGGCCCTGGCGAGGACAGCGTTGCCGCCCTGGTCAAGGCATTCCATCGCGATCTTGGACAGATCTACCCGAATCCAGCGGGTGAGTCGCTCAAGAAGCTCGGCAGCCGGGCCAAGTCGGCCGTGCCCGAGCTGACGGCAATCCTCAAACAGACCAAGGACTTCGATGCGGTTGGAGTGATGGAAGTGCTGGCGGCCATCGGGCCGGAAGCGGCGTCAGCGGTGCCGACGCTGATCGAAGTCCTCTCCACGCCCACGGAAGACCCAGGTCCGAAGGGCAAACCCGTGGGGCCGCGCCTTCGCTCCGAGGCGATCCGCACGCTGGCCAAGATCGGTCCGGCGGCGGCCCCTGCGGTGCCCAAGCTGATCGAGATGATGTCGCAGGACAATAACCGCGCCGAGATCGCGCATACACTGGGTGCGATCGGCCCGGAGGCCAAGGTAGCCGTGCCCAAGCTCTTGCCGCTGCTCACGGACAAGGATGCGGAAGTGCGTGCCTGGTCGGCTGCCGCGCTCATTCGCCTGACTGGCAAGACCGATGAGTATCTGCCTGTACTCCTGACGATTGTCAGGGAGAAGTCCGATTCCAATCGGGAACGGTGGGGCAGGTCGCGGGCCGTGGCAGCACTCGTCTGGCTGGGCCCCGACATTACAC
>JBFWSD010000378.1:0-6575 GCA_050248575.1 Gemmataceae bacterium | reverse complement strand
TTCCTGGATAGCCCGCAACCTGCTCGAGCGCGGCGACCGCGTCTGGATCTACGACCTGAAAGAAGATCCGCGCCGGCTCAGCCTCGTGCTCGATGAAGCGCGCGTCGCCGAGATCGGCTTCATTCCGGGCGACGTCACCGATCAGCACAACCTGAGCACGGTGCTGCGGAAGCACGAAATCAGCCACGTGGTGCACCTGGCGGGCCTGCAGGTGCCCGTGTGCCGCGCCGATCCCATGCTCGGGGCCAAGGTCAACGTGCTCGGCACACTGGCGATTTTCGAAGCGGTCAGACTTTCGCAGGGCCGCGTGCAACGGCTCGTCTACGCCAGCTCGGCCGCCGTCTTTTCGCCCCCCGACAAGTATCCCAGGGGCGCACTGGCCGACGACGTGCCGCTGAACCCCAACACCCACTACGGCATCTTCAAGTGCTGCAACGAGGGCAACGCCCGCATCTATTTCCAGGATCACAACCTGTCGAGCATCGGTCTGCGGCCGTGGACGGTGTACGGCGTGGGTCGCGACCAGGGTATGACCAGCGATCCCACCAAGGCCATCAAGTCCCTGGTGCTGGGCCGCAAGTTCCACATCAACTATGGGGGCTGGCAAGATCTCCAGTACGTCGACGACGTGGCCCGGACGTTCGTCAAGTGTCTCGCTTCCCCGTACCAGGGGGCCAAGTCTTACAACCTGCGCGGCGTGGTGGCCGACCTGCCCACTTTTCACCAGGCGCTCGTGGCCGTCGAACCGAAGGCGCGCGAGCTGATTACCTTTGGCGACAAACAGATTCCCATTGCCTATGACCTGGACGATGGAGCGCTGGAACGCGACCTCGGGCCGATGCCCAAAACGTCCCTCGAAGAAGGTATTCGCCTGACCATGGCCGAGTTCCGCCGACTGCAAGCCGAGGGCCGCCTCGACACACGCGACCTGGAGGGCTGACCTCAACTGTCGATCGACCAGTCGTCGGAGCGGGGCTTCGCCTTCGGCGACGGCGCGGGCTTCGGCTTGTGGGCCGGCTTGGCTTCGTCTTCGGCCGTATCGAACTCGGCGCTGCTCATGGACGCAACCTCGCCGGCGCGAACAGGCTGGTGGGCGGGCTGGGCTGGAGCATAACGCTTGAGCAGCTCGTCGCGGAGTTGCAGCCCGAGCCTGGGATCGAAGGGGATGATAACCGGCAGATCTGGGACGGCGGCGGCCACCGCTTCCGCCTGTTGTTGCAACACCTTGGTGAGCTCCTCGATCTCCTGCCGCGAAGTCTTCTCTGCTTGCTGCAGGGCGGCAATATCGTCCTGCATTTGCTTTTGCGCCGCGGGCAGCGTCTCCTTGATTTGATCGAAGTTGTGCGCCAGCGCGCCGTGCAGCTCCTCGAGCTGTTCGCGGACGCCCGGGTCAACGTCTTCCTTGAGAGCCCGCTGGATCAGCCCGCGCAGCCGTTCGATATCCTGGCCAATGTCGTCGAGGTGCTGGACTCCGTCAATCATGATGTCGCTCGAATAGGGGGATAGGGTTAGTCCCAGAGATTGCGGCCATGGGCAATGTCGAGCCCGAGAAAACTGAACTGTCGGTATTGATCGGGGTCGCGCGTACCGGCCACCACCAGTGCGGCATGAACGCTGGCCGCGGTCAAGGTCGGCGGCGCGGGCACCGCGGGCAGATCCACGGGAGCCAAGCTGCCCCCGCTGCCAAAGGCAGCCAGCGCCAGCGCGCCGACCGGGCGGCTGATGCCCACTTCTTCCGCAAGTCGCTCACACAAGCGCCGCGTTTCTTCACCGGGCGCGACGACCCATTGCACGATTCCACGCAGGGCGGCATCGACGCTGGCCTCGGGCTGGGGCCGCAGTAACTTCCACACGCACTGGCAGCCCCACCATACCGCGGCCCGTGGCTCGAGCCAGTGCGCGATGAAGGCCACCGCATCCTGGTACAGCCCAGCTTCTTGCAAGATGAGCACATAGGCATCGGGGCTCACGCCCTCTTGCAGCCGACCACGTGCCTCCTCGCTGAGCGGCCGGCACCGGGCGGCAATCTCTGCCGCTGTCGCTTCGGTCTGTTCGCTGGCTGACGTCGCCATGTTGGATCCTCTGGTTACCGGCTGTTCAGCCCACCTTCTCCAGGGCCGCCACTCGTTCGGCCAGAGCTTGTGCCGATTCTTTCATCTTCAAGGCCTGCAGTTCCAGCTGTGCCAGGGCATCGATCTTGATGTTCGGGCCAGAAAATTTGATCTCATCGGCACTGAGGGTGATCGAACTGCCCCCCATGGCCAGCTTGAGTGCGTCGGGCATGAGCTGAACCACGGTGCCCCCTTGTGGCGGGCCAAGAATGAGCGAGATCTTGTCGCTGGTCAGTTTCATCTCTGCACCCTGCAATGGCAAACCCACCGACATCTGCAGATGATTGTCGCCAGGCTCCGACTGCAGTACGAGCGCGGGCCCTGTCGCAAAGCCAACGCTGTCTCTCTGGCCGAGGAGGATAGCGCCCGGACTAGCATTGGCGATCAGGATCTGCTTGGCATCCGCTGCGTTGTGCATCAGTATCTGGTTGCCCGCCGTCTGCAGGCTGATGCTGCCTCCCGCAGGAGCATCATCGCCAATCTTCCCGCCGATAATGGTGACCTTGCCCCCCGCGCCCCCCGCGCCGATCAAGCTCGTCGTTCCACGGGCTTGCACGGTGATGTTGCCATCGGTGCTACCGACAGGCGCTCTGGCCGCAAACGTTAACTCGTTGGCAGAAATAGAATGACTCGAGTTGTAGTTGTGATGCCTTCTGGACCACCCCGCGGAATTCACCGGATCAGTGATGCCCGTGATGTCACCCAGAACCTTGGCCAAGTCGTCGACGCGCTGCAGTGCCTCCTTCGCATGGTCGATTCCAAGCTTGACCGCAGCCGGGCTCTTCAGTTCGATCCCGTCCAGGCCCCACTTCTGGGCCAGATCCTTTTCGGCGGTCGTCTGCTCTTTCTTTTCCTTGCCCGCCTCCACCTTGGCCTTGTCGGCCTCGAACTCATAAAGGATGCCGGCCAGCTTGGTGCCGACCACGTTGGCGATGATGAACGCCAGATGCTCGACCTCTACTTCCCCCTCATGGTCGAGCTTGTTGAAGAGCCGGCCGAGGATGGCCGTTGCCGAGGTGGCCAGGTAGACTCCCGCGGCCAGTGCCCACATCGCCTTGTCGTAGGGCTCCTTGGCCAGCAGGCTGAAATCCTCGGACTCCCATTCGTACTTGTCGCCGCGCTTCACGTCGGTGAACGGGCCGTAGTAGTTGAACTCGGTCTTCTTGCCGATGAGCATCTCGAAGTTGCCGCTCGGTTCCGGGCCGAGTTTGACCCCCATCATCGCGTACTTGTAGACTTTTTCAGCGATCTTGTTCATCTTCATGGTCTTCTTGACGACGCTACCCTCGATCAGCTCGATGGGATCCTCCATGATGTAGTTCTGTTCGCCGCCCCAGATGAGGTAATCGGTCTTCTTGCCCCACAGGTTGTATTCGGTCGCGTCGCCACAGCTCATCTCGGTCCGGCTGGGGAAGGCCAGCCCGGGGAACATGCCGCCGGCAATTTTCTGCAAGCTCGACTTCGCCCCCGATTTCCAGTTGAGTACGCTGCCGATGGCGCCGAGAACCGTCTGTGTCTTTTCACTAGCGTTGAGGGCCTTGCCGAAATTCTTCAAGAAACCGGGCAGCTTGCTCCAGTCACGCCAGTACTTGGCCTCCTTCTGTTCTTTCTCGAGCTGTTTCTTTTCGGTTTCTTCCGCTGCGCTGTCCTTGTTGTCATGACCCGAGCCGGAGCCGCTGCCCGTGGGAAACGTCAGCGTGCCGTAGGATCCCAAGTACGGGCCGGGGCAGTCGATCACGTGGCTGCCGTTGGAGCTGCAGCCCTCGTGGATCTCCGAGTGGATCTGCAAGAGCTCGCGCCCGGGATGATCGCGGAAGATGACGCAATTGAATTCTTTGAGCGGATCGCCTGCGGCCGTACACGACTTGATGCCGCAAGAATGGAGCTCGCCGGGCAACTCCAGCGGCGGCATGTTGACCGAGTTGTAGACGCTGCCCGTGATGATGGGGCGATCGGGATCCCCTTCCTCGAACGCCACGATGACTTCGTGGCCCGGTCGGGGCCAGAAGAAGGCGCCCCAGCGCGGCCCGGCCCAGATTTGCCCGACGCGCAGCCAGCACGAGCTGTGGCCATCAAACTTGCGGGCGCGATCCCAGTGGAATTGCACCTTCACGCGTCCGTACTTGTCGAGGTGCGGTGGCACATTGGTCTCGCCGGCGCTCGCACCGACCACGGTCGCCGTTTGCACTCCTTGCATGTTCGGCCTTGGCGTCGTTTGCAGGGGCCGAAACGGCAAGTCCACAGGCAAGCACTCGAAGCGATTGGCATAAGTGAAGGCGGTGGGCGCGCCCGAACGGTCTTCACTGGCTTGTGCCTCGTGAGTCACCCGGGTGACATAATACTGCCCGGCGTGCTCCAGCGGGGCCGCCAACCGGAACTTGTGCCCGGGCGTCAGCAAGGCGCAGTTGCTCTGGCCGCCGATATTGAGCGCCGTTACCGCTTCGGCCTCGGCCCGACGGGTTACCCGCCGCACCGCCGCTTCGTACACTCCCGACAGTTGCTCCGGGTGGCTGTCGCCATCGGGATCAATGCTGTCGAAATCCTTGGCGTAGCCCCCCGAGCATTCGTACACCTCCAGGTCCCGGCTCGCGCCCAGGTCGAAGCTGTGCTCGACCTGGCCCGCCTTCACCTTTTCGACAATCCGTTTCTTGGCTTCCAGCGTTTGAAAGCCGTGCCCCTTGCGGTTCGAGAGCTCGAAAGATTGATCCCAGCAAGTGAAGTTGCTGCTGCACAGGTCCTGCCGTTTCTGCCAGGAGCGGACACGGACTGTATCGGTATTGCTGGCGTTCCCCTCATCGTACTGGAGCAGTTCCAGCCCCGGCGGCGCGGGCAGCAGCGCGTGACTATCCGTGAGGATCAGCTTGTGGCCCTTGTCGCTGTGCTCGAAGTAGTAGTAGATCCCCTCTTCTTCCATGAGCCGGCTGGCAAAGGCGAAATCGCTTTCGCGATACTGCACGCAATAGTCGCGCGGCGCATATTCTTCGCGCTTCTGCAACTTCATGTCGACGTCGGGCCGCAACGGTTCGAGCACCGCCTGCAAGATCTCAAGCACCGATTGCTGCTGGAAGATGCGCGACTGGATCTTGCGTGTCAGCAGCCACAAACGGGGCAGCAGCCAGGCACGGTAATGGACGTGCTTGCGATCCTGGGCCACCTGCTCGAGTCGACCGATCAGCCCGTGAAAATACACAGGCGATCCGTCCACCTGCAAGATGCGCACCGTGGCGGGCTGCCCGAGCAGCTTGTCGAACGAGGCAATGCCGGGGGTAGTCGCCAGCAGGTCGAGTTCGAAACGGTACAGTTCTGAGAGCGCGGTACTGCCCTGAAAGCCCGTCAAGAGAAGAGCGTCCGGCCCGAGCGGAGTATGCACAGCGAGCGGCTTGTTGAGCAAACTCTCGAACATCCTGGCGTCTCCCAAGAGGAGTGACTGGTTGGTGCCAGGAACATTATAGAGCGCGTCCGCAGAAGAGGAGTCAGCCGGGATCACTGGTGCGCAGCACCCAGTCGCGCCACCAGTCCGCGGCCATGGCGCTCGACCAATCGCTGGCTGCCGAGCATTCGGCGAGCGCTTTCTCCAGGTTGAGGGCATCGGCAAAACGGGCCGCCGGATCCTTCTCCAGGCAACGCAAGACGATGGACTCCAGGTCCTTGGGCAGCCCGGCCGCGTAACGCGACGGCGCGAGCACCGGATCAACCAGATGCGCCCGGAAGACCTGCTGGACGTTCTTGCGCTCAAAGGGAGGTCGGCCCGTCAGCATGAAGTAAGCGACTGCACCCAGGCTGTACAGATCGCTGCGGGCGTCCAGTTCCGTCGCCCCGCCCACCTGCTCCGGCGACATGTAAGCGGGCGTGCCCACCATGGCGCCGTCGCGCGTCAGCCGGTCGTTCGAGCCCTCGTCAACCAGTTCGTGCACCAGCCCGAAATCGAGCAGCTTGGCCACGTCGAAGACGCGGCCGCGCTCGGTGGCAAAGATGTTGTGCGGCTTGATGTCACGATGAATCAAGCCGGAAGCATGCGCCTCGTACAGTGCGCCGCACACTTGCCGCAAGAGATGGACAACGCGGCCCGGCGGTAGCGGGCCGGCTTCGGCCACCAGGTCAGCCAGGTCGAGCCCGGGCAGATACTCCATCGCGTAGTAAAACGTTCCATCCGCCGCCGTGCCATGATCGTAAACTTGCACGATGTTCCAGTGCGTCAACGTGGCCAGCGTGTGTACTTCACGCTCGAAGCGCGTCAAGGCGCGGCGATCGCCCGATTTGTCCGGGTGGATGATCTTGATCACGCAGGGGCGGTGGATGAAGTTGTGTTCGGCCAGGTAAAGCTCCCCCATGCCGCCGCGGCGAAGCTGGCGCTTGAGTCGATACTGGCCATATTCACGCGCCTCCTGGGCCGCTTGCCGCACGACCGCAAACTTGTGCGTGCCCCAGATCGCCAGCATACCGGCCACCAACACCCACACGACC
>JBFWSD010000377.1:0-6580 GCA_050248575.1 Gemmataceae bacterium | reverse complement strand
GCATCCCGGCACAGATCCAGGAGACGCTGCGCAACTTGAAAGACCACGGCCGGTGCGAGGCCTGCAATCTCGATTTCGAGCACGACTTTGCCAACTCGGTGGAGATGATCTTCCGGGCTCACCCCGAAATCCGCAGTAGCGAGCTGGGCACCTATTGCATTGGCGGACCAGCCCATTCGCCCCATGTGGCGGCCCAGGCCCGCCTGGCGCCCGGCGAGCGGATCGCACTCGAGCTCAATCTGGGCGAAGGCACCTTCCGCCTGCGCGGACCGCAACTGGCCTGGGTGCTCGATTTTCGCGTCGATGCCCGGGCCCCCACCTCGCTCTGGGAGCTGAAGCTATCGCGCGGCCTGGAGCCCGATCAGCCACGCAGCCTCAAGCCAGGCCGACAGGTCATTGCCCTCACCAACGACTTCAAACAAGAAGCCGTGATCCGCGTAGAACGCACCGCTCCGCGCGACGATTGCCTGACCGCGGCCCGAGCGGCGGCCCTGGCTCTGTTCCGCGAGCTCTTCCCTGACGAAGTGCTCGCCCCCGGGCAACTGATCGGTGTGGCCAACGTTTCACTCGTCGTTACCGATCTGGTTGACTCGACCAAGCTCTATGAGGAACTGGGAGATAACAAGGCGTTTGGCCTCATCCATGCCCATTTCAATTTGCTTGGCGAGCGGATTGCCCGCGAGGGCGGCGCGGTCATCAAGGTACAGGGAGACGGGCTGGTGGCAACCTTCCCCGAGCCGCTGGCGGCGGTGCGGGCGGCCCTCGAGTTCGGCAAAGATCTGGCGGGCAACGCCACCACGCGTAATTTGGCCCTACGGGTCGCGGTGCATCGCGGCCCGGCACTGGTGGCCACGCTCAATGATCATCTCGATTACTTCGGCAGCACCATGAACCTGGCGGGCAAGCTCACGGAGCACGCCGGCGCCGGGGAACTGATTCTCTCGCAGGCTGTCGCCGGCGATCCCGCGGTGGCCGAGTTTCTGCAAGCACGCGGCCAGCACCTTCAAGCCGTGGAGATTCCTTGGCGGCAACAGGAACAGCAACTCGCCCATCGGCTACCGCTGGACAAGAAATGATGTCCGTCATCAACGGAATTGCTGGAAGGCGGGCAAGACGTAGCCCTCGCCGCGAAAGGCAAGCAGCACGAGGCGTCCGTTGCGCGAGCAGGATTTGCCGTTGATGCCCGCTTTCTGCGCGGCTTGCGCCTTCTCTTCATCGGGGAACAGGTAGATCTCGACCGAGAAGTCATTGCCGTTGAAGCTGCCTACCTCGGTGGCTCCGAGGGACGCCTTCTTCGACAAGAAACGGCCCTGGACGCCTGACTTCTCGAAGTGGCGAAGCAGTCTTTGCATCTCGGCCCGCTGGCCCGAGCAACCGAGGCAGAGCAGGAATATCGCGGCAAAGGTAATACAACGCATACCTTGAGTCTGACGAGGAATCGGCGCGAGTCAAGATGGCAGGCGCATCACGATGCTGAATTGCACAAAACAGCGCCGCTGAAGCGCGAACAGGAGCGGTGTTCGCACTTTGGCAGCCGCAATTCGTTCGACTCGTTGCTAGCGTTCGAGTCCCATGGGCAGCTCTTTCAACCTGGTCAATTCCAGGATATCGGTCTGGTACCACTGGTTCTTGGCGAGGGTCTTGGACTTGGCGTTGGTGAACTTGAAGCCAACGGCCCTCGAGGCATACCACAGCCCGTCCTCGGTCTTCTTCCATTCGCTGAAGACGTGGCGGTCATTCCGCCAGTCGATGGCCAGCAGTCGGTGCTCCTTGGCGTCGAAATACATTTCCAAAGGCGGCGTGACGGAGCCACTCACGCGCA
Organism: Gemmataceae bacterium; assembly: GCA_050248575.1. Classification (GTDB taxonomy): domain Bacteria; phylum Planctomycetota; class Planctomycetia; order Gemmatales; family Gemmataceae; genus JBFWSD01. The sequence goes on along the minus strand of JBFWSD010000377.1, from coordinate 4,758 downwards.
GCCCATTGACGGCCTTACCGTCGATGTTTGCAGCGGGCAACGCTTCGAGTTTCGACTTCGGATCGACCAGGATACCCAGTGTCCAGGCATGCACGAGGAACTTGGCGGGCTCGGCGCCGCGATCCCTCTTGTTGATCCACCAGTTCGCGGGCGGTTCCAAGACCGAGACACGGCCCCCCTTTTCCTTGGGATCAGGAGGGGGCGGCACCGTGGCACCGAGGACAAGTCGCTCACGCATCTGAAAGAGCTTGAGGAGCTTGTCCTGCCCGCCTACGGCAGTCAGAGCTTTTTCAAGCAATTCCTTCGGGTCAGGATCGGCAGCCCGTGCCGGTGCGATCATCACCAGCAGAATCAGGATGGGTGGGAGATGGGACGCAGTACGGTGGGGGTTCATGCTCGTCTCCTTACTTTGCGAGTGGCAGGCAGGGACTACCAAGCGGGATGCGAGCGGACAGCGGAGATCCTACCCCCAGGAGACACGAGTGTATAGGGGCCGCCTTGGATTTGGAGAAGAACGTTGACGGGCCTGGCATTTCCAGAAGGCTGTTCGAGGGGAATCGAACCCCCGCTTCGACCTTCACAGGGTCGCGTGCTCGCCGCTACACCACAAACAGCATCGTTCAGCGGAAGGAGCGGGAGTCGAACCCGCAAGGCTGTCGCTCGGCCGGTTTCCAACCGGCTCCCGTCGCCCATCGGGTAGCCCTTCCGAAGTCGAGTAGTCCCGGATGGAATCGAACCACCGCTCTTCCCCATATCAGAGGGACGTCTTCGCCACTCGACCACGGGACCGTCATTGCATCTCGAGTAGCCCCGGGTGGACTCGAACAATACGCCAGTTTCCCGGGGAATTTCACAGAATCGGGTTGGCGCGCTGCAAAAAGCGCTGCAACTGGCCACCTGGGAGAGGGACACGGGGCCGGCCTGGATGGTTCGCTCGACCCCGACCTAGCCTGCATCATCGAGGCGTGGCCGATGCTGCCCGAGCATGTCCGCGAGGCCATCATGAAACTGGTGGGCTGAGAAGCGAACGCGCGTTCGCTTTTGCTGCGGGCAACTGCAACGCCCGGCAAATCCGCAGCCTCTGCGGGTAATACCTTGTCATACAAATCGGCAGTGCTCTGCCGTTTTCCAGCTTTCTCTGCGGCGTAGGCTTGATTACGTCAACCCTACTCCGACCCAAAAATGCTCCCACCGCACTTTTCAAAACCACTTCCCGCCGCTTGCCGACCTTTGCGGCGCGTTGCTCCCTTTTGCTAGGTTCGCTTTCCGTGCTGGGGTGTGGCCCTGGCGAGCACTTGGCGAGGAGGAGTTCACATGGATTTGTCTTCTCGGGACCGGCTGCCATTGGCTGAGGCGGCCAAGGAAGTTGGCCGAACTCCAAAGACTCTCAATCGGTGGGCTTCGGACGGGCTCCGCGGCGTGCGATTGCGGGTGTTATGGGTTGGTAAAACGCCCTACACCTCGATGCGCTGGCTGGGCGAGTTCTTCGAGGCCGTGAGCGCCATTCGTCGCGCCGAGCTGGAAGGGCAGGTGGACCAATGACTGACCCGGCAAAGTTGGCTGAGTTCCTTGAAGAGATCGGGCTCCTGGACGCGCACGGGGCCGCCCGCTTTCTCGCTATTAGCGAACGGACCTTGTTCGAAATCGAACAACCGCGCGGCCCGCTGCCCGTCGTGAGGGTCGGCAACCGCATGAAGCGCTACGACCCGCGCGACCTCCTCAGCTACATCGAATCCAGGAAGGGGCAGTCGTGAACGGCGTGAACGGAACAGTATCCATCGAACAATTGCGCGCCGAGCAAGAGGCCATCTACGAGGGGCCCGTGCGCCCGCTCCCACCGGCTGACCTCGATTGGCTGATGGAGCAAAGCCCGGCTGCCCGCGTCAAGATCAAGGGGGTGCAATGCAATCCCTCAACTGCAGCGACGATAAATTCTGCAAGTCCTGCTCCGACCTGTGGCTATGGGTGGCCATTCAGCACCACTGGCTTCGAGCTGGGAAGCCCGAGGCGATAGACCCCTGGGCAAAGGAACGTGACAAGCCCGCGCATCGCCGCCTTATCCGGCGCTGTGCGGCAGCGATCGAGCCCCGGCCTGTTGTCTGGCTCTGGCGAAACCGGATCGCACGGCGAGCATTCAACCTTGTTGACGGGGATCCGGGCGAGGGCAAATCCTGGATGCTCCTCGACCTGGCGGCCCGCATCTCCCGCGGATGGAAACTGCCCCCCGACGATGGACCCGGCGGCAAGCCTGCCAACGTGCTGCTGGCCAATGACGAGGACGACGCAGCCTCTACCATCGTCCCCCGACTCCTCGACGCCGGCGCTGACATGTCGCGCATCGAAATCATCGACGGCGTTCGCATCGGTGATGAGGACATGCCCCTTACCCTGCCGGCGCACCTCGACCTTCTCGAGCAAGCGGCCCTGGAAACCGGCGCCGTGATGATTGGGATTGACCCGCTGATGAGTTACCTGGGCGGCGACGTGGACTCACACAAAGACCATGACGTGCGCCGCTGTCTCCGGCAAATCAAGGGGGTGGCCGAGCGCACAGAGGCCGCCGTCGTGGCCATCCGGCACTTGAACAAGATGGTCACCGTCAACGCAGCCATTTACCGAGGTGGGGGCAGCATCGGCATCATCGGCGCTGCACGGTCCGCTCTCATTGTGGGCAGCCATCCAGAGGACGACAGCAAGCGCGTCATTGCCAGAACTAAAGGCAATCTCGCCGCCGACCCGGAAGCCCTCGTCTACAGCATTGAACCTGAAACGGAGTCTCGCGGGCCGGTCATCCAGTGGCACGGCGCGATTGACCTGACGGCCGACGACCTGGTGAGCCGGGTCAAGGAACGGCAGACCGACGAGCGGGCCGCCAAGAAAGCGAAGGGCGACACCGGCAAGGTGTGCCAACTACTCGACGAGCTAGACCCGCGGCAGGAAGGGGTCAAGTTGGCCGACCTGAAAGCCCGGCTGCCATGGGGACGTGACCGCCTGGAGCGGGCATGCACCAGCCTGATTGACGATGGCACGCACCAATGGAGCGACCACGATTACACCTCCGGCAAGGGCACCACGAAAGTAGCAAGGGGGATTCGACGGATTGGCGGATTGGCTTCCTGATTGGCTTCCCGGAAGCCATGGGACGCCAAGATTGGTTTGGCTTCCTACGACCTATAGGAGTAGGAAGCGAAAACCAATCCCAAAACCAATCCCAAAACCAGAAAGCCAATGCTCCCGACCAGCTTGGAACACTGGACGGTGAGCGACCAGAGGAGGAGAGGCAGAGCATGGTCAGTGAGAGCATCGTCCGCGAATGGGGCGGAAATGATGGGCAAATGCCCAATGTTTCCCGCGAACCCGCACAACGAGCCCTGAACCGTCTCGACGAGGCCCGCCAGGAGCTGCAACGCCGCGGACAGGTCAAGGCCATCGACGGGCTGCACCGGCTGGCCCTGCAAGCCCTGGCGAGACTGGAGGTGGAGTCATGAGCGAACGCCCGCGCTACCGCCTGGTGCTACGGGCCGAGGCAGATACCGTGCCTGCCACGATCCGGATGCGTGCTGCACTGAAGATGTTGCTGCGGTCTTTTGGCCTGCGATGCGTGGAGATTGTCGAAGTGCCCACCCAACCAACCCTGTCAACGAACGAGGCTGTTCCCCACTCAGGAGAGGGAAGAATGACCTAAACCAAGAACCTGAAACGGTTTAGGTTCTTCTGGCAAGGTGGGCGGGCTGGGATACCACGGTGAACCGCCGCGCTATTGCACTTTGTTTCTACGGCTTTTCGACGCAAAGGATTAACCGGCAGAGACTTATGACGAAAAAATGCGCCAACTGTCGGCAGGCACCGATTGACGCAGCCCAGACGGGCCGCCCGCGGCGATTCTGCTCCCCTAGGTGTCGCGTGGCAGCCCATCGAAAGGCTGGCCGGCGCTCTGTCCATTTCCGTTCCACAAGCCCCGAGTGGCCGACGCCTGCCCCCCTGTTCGCGGACCTGGATGCTGAGTTTCGGTTTGACCTCGACCCGTGCTGCACGGCAGAGAGCGCCAAGTGCGAACGCCACTTCACTGCCGCCGATGATGGGCTCGCGCAACCCTGGCAGGGGCGCGTCTTCATGAATCCACCCTACGGGCGAGCTATCGGTGACTGGATGCGCAAGGCTTGGGAGTCCTCGCAGACGACCGCCGAGCTTGTGGTGTGCCTTGTGCCTGCCAGGACTGATACCGGCTGGTGGCATGAGTGGGCCAGCCGTGGCGAGGTGCGATTCCTTCGTGGCCGCGTGAAGTTTGGAGATGCCAAGAGCGGGGCACCGTTCCCATCGGCAATTGTTGTGTTTCGTAACGCGCAGGCTGTAACGAAACCCGAGGTGACAGCATGACCCCCCGTGAAGAGTTACTGGAACTGACCCGCCGTGCGGACGTTTCCCCGAGGCTCGCGGACATCCTCGCAGGCGTGGCCGCGCGTCTCTGTCGCTGCGGCCGGCGCATGGTCCGCAAGACGACGCGGGGCAGGACCGTGTACTTGCTCTGCCCGCACTGCAAAGAGCGGCGAAAGGTGGCAGCGGGATGAGTGTGGGAGGATATCCCACACCGGCGTTAACCTCGCCCATTGGGAATCGTAATCTGTAGCAACAGGAGGTATTGCGAAATGCAAACCAAGTTCATTCTGCGAGCGGACTACGAAGCCATCCTGCGGGCAGCCCTGCAAGCGCCGCCCTACAGCCTGACCGGGCAGCAGGTCGATTCACTGCTGCGGCATC
>JBFWSD010000376.1:0-6588 GCA_050248575.1 Gemmataceae bacterium | reverse complement strand
CTGCTTCGAGCCACATCAAGCCGCAAAGGTGGAAGATTACGTGCGCCGTCACGGGGCGCCCATCGAGGTCCACGTGGGCCGCACTCCCGAGATCATCAGGCTGTCGAAGGCGTGCCTGGCTGTGTCGGGTTCGGTGAGTCTGGAGCTACTCTACCAGCAGAAGCCGACGGTGATCGTCTATCGCATCAGCCCGCTCGATCTGTATGTGGGCAAGCGGTTCATCAACTGCCCCTATATCACGCTGGTGAACTTGCTGGCCCAGAAGAAAGTGTTTCCGGAGTTCCTTACGGACCGCTGCGAAGCGGCTGGCATGGCCAGCCATGTGCTGCGCTGGCTGGAGCAGCCCGGAGCCTATGAAGATGTTTGCCAGGAACTGGCTGAATTGAAGCGGCAGGTGGCGGCGCCCGGCGCGTGTGCCCGGGCTGCCAATCACGTCCTCGACAAACTGGAGGGCGTGCGACTGCCCATCAATACCGCACGCCAAGGTTCAAGAGCATGTTGAGGTTGGCCAGGTTGTCGTTTTGTTCGACACCGATCTCGTCGAGCCACTGGTAGTTCCATTCCATGCGGTAGCCGACAAACCAGACACAGCAACGCCAGGGCATCTCGAAATCGGTATGGGCGGCAACATACATGCCGCCGAAGATGTCGTTGGTGCGGGCAAAGCCGCTCACCGTGGTGTTGGTGTTGAAGTCAATGCGGGCCGTGCCGTACTGGCCACCGAAATCGCAGCCCGCGCGCCAGGCCGGTCCGTCCGCACTCGCCGTGCCCATCAGGTACCATTCGCGGCCCAGACCGACTGAAACGTAGGTGCGGTTCATGTTGCGGACATTGGCGAGACCGCCGTTGAACGGAACGATCAAGGTCGGCTGGTTGCCGTTGTTGCAAACATTGGCCACGCTCAGGTCGACCACCCAGGCGCGATCGAGAACCGGATTGAAGAACAGGCTGCGGCCACCCCCCTGGATGATCCAGCCGGCGGCCAGCCGGTTGTTGAGGAATCCGCCCGAGAGCGGCTGGGACACACCGTTTTGCAAGTAGATCTCCATGAGGATCGGGCCGTCGAGGCCGATCGGCGCGTCGCACGCACAGGAGTTGTACTTGTGCATCCAGCCCCGTGCCCGCCGCGTTTCCGGCATGAAGGTGTCGGCGTATTCGTAGCCGTATGGATCGACCGTGTCGACCTCAGCTGGCATGGGGGCAGTCTCGCCGCCACTGCTCGGCTGAGGTGCGTATGCATCCTGGCTGCGCACCATGCCGGCGAGTAGCATGGTGATGGCAATCGCACCGAGGCCGGCCTTGATTCTCATCATCGCATTTCCCACATCCAAACAAGTTGGCTCGCCCGCGCCACGGCGCGGAATCGGGAACGTGCCCGTCTATTCTTCGGACAGAGACCTTGCCGGAGTTTAGCGAAATATGGCTTGTAGCGGTTGCAACGAGTAAAAAGACAGGGAGGCGCCTGTGGGGCAGGCTGCCCGGCTCGCCACGATTATCCAGACAGAAGCATGAGCGACCAAGAACTGCGCGATCCTGAGGAAGCTCGGCGCTTCGTGGAAGAAGGGCTGTGGCTGGCGCGCGCCAGCGGCCCGCATGCGTCGGGAGTGCGGCCCGCGCTCGAATGGGCGCTCGAAGTGGCTTCGATCGGGCTGCCCCTGCCCCCGCTCGGCTTCCTCGCCGATCTTGGCACCATTCTTTATGTCCCAAATCCGGTCGGGCGGGCGGGAAAGGAAAACATCGAGTTGCCCGGCGTGCCCGCCGGCTTGATCCGCACTTATGAAGATCACGTGCTGGGCAAGTTTTTCGCCGACTGGAGCTTCGAACGCGGCGGTGACGCCCTGCGCCGCTACCAGGGACGCGACCGGGCACGCGGGCTGGCTTTCGTGGTGCAACAGTTTCGCGAGCGCGCCGGATTCACCGGCGTCCATCTCAGCCCGGCCATCCTGCGCGGTGTGCTCGACAAGCCGCCTGACGCCGTGCTCGCCAGCGGCTTCGAACTATTGAGCAAACAAGGGCTGTCGCCGCTGGCCATCGCGCTCTACGAGTCATTGATCGCCGCGGCACGGCGCTGCCCGGAAGTGCTCGGGCCCGAGGACCTCTTCGAACTCGAACGCGGCACGGCTCTTTCCGAGATGGGCCAGCGCGTCGCGCTCCGGCAAGTCTTGAAGGTCTCGGCACAGTTCGAGGCACAGTTGCCGCTGCATCGGCCCCGCTCGCAGTCGCGGCGGCGCGAGGTGGCCACGCGCATCTTCGACGATGATGTCTATCCCGTGGGGGGCTATTCCTCACTTTCCAATCGAGGTTCGATCGAGAGCCTGCTGCACTCCCAGCTGGCCTACATGGAAGGAGCGGGGTCCGAGCGGCCCGACCTGTTCGACATCAAGTTTCTGCGCGATGAGTTGCTGTACTACGCGCGAGACGAGAATCAGTTTCTGCGCCGACGCCGCAGCTTCGTGTTCGCGCTGCATGCGGACCTGGCGGCGGCCCGTTTCAAGGATCCCGAGTTGCCCTGGCAGCGCGGCATCTTGCTGCTCGGCCTACTCCTGGCCGGCGTCCGCAAGCTGATCGACTGGCTCAGCGACGACGCCCTGCGCTTCGAATTCCTCTTTGTAGAGACTACGGAAGACGAGGAACACCCGCTGGCAGATGAGCGGGAGTTACTCGAACTCATCCTGCGCGAGCAGGTGGCCAACGGCACGGTTCATTTCGACACGATTGCGGAAGCGGCCCTGGCGGAGCACTGCACGAGGCTGGCGCGACGCAGTCTGTGCCATTGCCTGAACGCCAGCAGCGCGGATCGTCCCTGGGCGGCGGAAGAAACCGAGAGCGCGCGGCTGGTTCTGGATGCGGCGGCCCCGGCCCTTGGCTTCGCAGAGCAAGAGGCGGAACAGGTTGAGGCGGATTCTGCCCTCGAGGCCTGGCACAAGGCCCTGGAGCGTCTTGTGGGGACCTGGTTATAGGTTCAATCCATGCGCACGCCCAGCTCTTCCAGTCGCTGTTGCAGATCGGGAAAGCCGATATAGTGAATGGCTTGTAGCCCGCAGGCACGGGCACCGGCTACGTTGTCGGCCAGGTCGTCGATGAACAGGCATTCGACGGCGGGCACCTCGGCCAGCCGGATACAGTGTTCGAAGAAGCCAGCCCTCGGTTTGCGTACTCCCACTTCATGGGACAGTACCAGCGTGTGGAAGTGTCGCAGCGTATCGGCGAACTGCTGCTTGAACCTGTCTGCGTGGATTTCGTTGGTATTGCTGCCCAGGAGCAGCCGGTAATGGGGCGCGAGACGGGGCACGAGCGCGCACACTTCTTCATTCGCCCAAAAGATATCGGCAAAAGCCGCGGCGATCTCGGCGGTCGGGCAGCGCAAGCGGCAGGCTTCCTTCACCTTGTCGAGGAAATCGGCAGAAGAGACCCGGCCCGATTCGTATTCGTCCTCGATAGCCACATGGTAGGCGAGCTGCAACATCTCGTCGATGGAGACGTCGGTGTGAGGGGCCAGCCTAGCGCCACCGCGCCGGTAGTCGAAGTGACCGATAACCTTGCCGAAATCAAAGACGATCGCGCGAATGGTCATGATCCATCATGCCGGCGGCGGCGAGCGCCGCACCGTCTCCTTGTCGGCCAGTTCGTCGTCATCGACGCGCGAGGCCGTGGCGGGCAAATTGGTCGTGGTCTTCGGCGGGCGCACGCGCGGAGGCGGCACCAAGAAGCGGCCCCCTTGGACACTGCCGATGAGGGCGCCCAGCAAGGCGAAGGCCAGCATGCCCAGATCAGTGCCCGCGAGCGTGCCGGACATGCCGAGCGGCTCGAGCGACAGGGCCAGCGTGGTCATGGCCTGGCCGAACAAGGCCCCTACGGCCGCCCCCGCCAGTGCCACCATCCAGGCACGCCAGCCAAACAAGGTCCAGGCGGCGAAGAGACCCATGCCTGCGCCGCCAAGCACGCGCGCCGTCAACGAGGGATTCTGGGCCAGGCTCGCGCCCACGACCGCCCCGCCAAGCAAGCCAGCCACGCCGCCAAGCAAGGCCCCGAGCAGCCAGCGGGCCAGCAAGCGAGCGCGATGAACTTGCCGTGCACTCGAGCGGTTCGGCGCGGCCGGCACGAACACCGAGCCCACCGCGGCCACCACGCTCATCAAGACACCAATCAAGACCATCCCGATGCCGGTGAACATACCCAGCCCGGCCAGTAGGTGATACCACTTGACGAAGAGCAGCTGATCGGTGAGCGACCAGCCGTGTGCCGCGGCCTCGTAGACCAGGTAGTGATGGCTGCCCAGCACGGCGAGGATCACCAGCGTGCCGCACAGGATCAAGGTGCGCGGCACCGGCGTATGAATTGGCTCGACCACACCATCTCTTTGTAGCATTTCCAGGCGGCAAGTATCCAGATCCTGGATCAGCTCGGTCATCGAGGGGTAACGGTCCTCCGCATTCTTGGCGAGCATGCGCTGAAAGACGGCTTCGAGGGCCAGCGGAACGTTGCCCTGGACGCGGCGCAGACTGGGAATGGCATGCTCGCGATGCGCGAGCAATTTCTGCATCGTGGTCTCCCCCTGGTACGGGGGCCGCCCGGAGAGCAGAAAGTAAAGGGTGCAGCCCAGGCTGTAGATGTCGGCGCGATGATCGACGCGCTTGGTATCGATGGCCTGCTCGGGGGCCATGTAGTCGAAAGAACCGAGGATCTCGCCCGTCTGCGTCAGATGATCGGGCGCCGTGTCGCCGTTGCTGGTGGGATCGACAAAGCGGGCCAGCCCCATGTCGAGGATCTTGACGGTGCCCGTGGCGTCGACCAGCAAGTTGCTCGGCTTGATGTCGCGATGGATGATCCCCTTCTTGTGTGCGTATTCGAGGCCGCGCGCCGCTTGCAGGATGTAGCCCAGCGCTTCGTTGAGCGGCACAGTCCCTTCGGCCTTCACCTTGCGATAGAGGTCGATGCCCTCGACCAGTTCCATGACGAAGTAGTAGTTGCCCTCTTGCTCGTTGGCGTCGTAGGCGGCCACGATATTGGGGTGCGACAGGATCGACGACGCTTCGATCTCGCGGCGGAAGCGCTTGACGGCGTCTGTCGAGCGAGTGATCTGCGGGTGCAGCACCTTGAGGGCCGCCGCGCGCCGCAAGCGGCGATGCAGCGTCTTGTAGACAACGCCCATACCCCCTTCGCCGATCTTCTCGAGGATGGTGTAGTCCCCGTAGAGAAGTCCCTGCGTCTGTCCGGCACTGAGGATCGTTGCCTGATAGGTGGTGAGCTTCTTCTGCCGCACCAGGCTGGCGGCAAGCGCCTTCGCATCGCTGTCTGTTTTCGGTAAGGCGGCCACTTCTTCGGCCGGCATCAGGCCGCTGGCGCTCAGACAGCTCAGGAATTTGTCGACGGAAACGGTCACTCCGTGTCTCCAGGCAGGCGGCGGCGCGAAGCAGGGGGACTGGTATTATCGCCGAGCGGTACACCGTCGCAAAAGCAAAAAGACCCACGGGTGCTCCCGTGGGCCGTGTGTATGAGTTCTGCCCGTCTGTCAGTTGCCGCTGACAAAGCTGGCAAAGGCTCCCTGCCCGGTCTGATTCACGCGTTCGACCTTGATCGCGCCCTGGCGGCCGTCTTCCAGCTGCAACTCGTAGCGCTCGCTGATCTGCACATCAACACCGGCGGGCACCGTGAAGAACCCCGACCAGTGCTCGGTGCGATTGGCGTCCAGGTCGACGGTGAGCTTGCCATCGAGGCCGCCCGTGATGGCCTGCCCGTCCTTCAAGAGTGTTCCGCGAAAATTCTCCACGACGCAATCCTCCCCACGAGTAAATCTTTTGGTCAGGCGATGTGGGACGTGACGGTCTGCGCACCGCGCCCGTTTATTGAGAGTCAAATGCTAGTTTAGGGGGCAGTTGCGCTGAATGCAAGCTTCGTGGATTGCTACCAGCCACTCGTGCGCCGCGGGCGCTGCTCCCCGTCAACCAGATAGATAACTTCAGCCGCGATGTCGGTCGCCAGACCTGCCATCGCCCCGAGGCACTGCAACGTGCCCTGCACGATCAGCGCGGGCCGGACGTGTTCGGGACCACTCTGCATTGTGCATACCAGCTCGTCGACTGCGGCCAGGCTGTAGCGCCTCACTTCCTGATCGAGCACATCGAGGTGTCGCGCCACGCGCACATCGACATCGACCAGTGCTTCCAGAGCAAGCCGCACCATGCTCGCCACCAGTTCGGCGATGTGGCTCAGTTCGCCGGGCAAGGGAAGCTCCGGATGCTGCGCCAGCCGCTGCGAACTTCGCCCGAGACCTCTTGCCAACCCAGCAATCCAGTGCAAGCGCTCAACGCTCTTGAATACGGCGGCAATTCTTTGCAGCTCGTGTTCCTCGAAACGTTGTTGTGCCAGCCCCTTGAGGATCGCGAGATCGAAGCCAGACTGCTCTGCCTCCATGTCAGAAACGTCGACAGTGCTTCGTTGCACGATGGCCTCGAACACTCTTTGAATTTCGCACTCCACCTGCCCGGCCAAAGCGAGCAGTCCGCGCTGCACGCCCGCCAGTACTCGATCAATTGACATGATGGGAAACCCGTGCCTCGTCTCTCCTGTGGCAGCCGGCTCCGACAT
>JBFWSD010000375.1:0-6588 GCA_050248575.1 Gemmataceae bacterium | reverse complement strand
GGAATGGCGTCTGGCCCGTTGGGAGTGACTTCGGTGCCGCTGTCATCATTCGCCAACACAAGCGGGGCATCAGGAATTGCCCCTCGCATTGCCGGTATGACAAGCCGCTGGTTGTCAGCCTGTGTGTCGCCGTTTGTATGCGTAGCGGCGATCTGCTCGTTAAGTTCAGACATTGAGTTGCTCCTGTAGGTGTTGAAGTTGATGCAACGTTGACGCTGCATCCCAAGGCAAGCTCAATGCCGATGGCCTCGCAAAGCCGTAAACCACTGTCAGGCTGCGGGTTGCGGAAGGAGACTACCGTTTGCGTAAGCGGTAGTCCCATTCCCCTGCCGGAATGACATGGAATTGTCAAATTGGCAGGAATCCAGCGAGCAACTTGAGGATTCCGGTATAGGATGAGGGCAAGGAGGCGACGAGATGGGCAAGCAGAAGCGAACGTACATCAAGGTGGAGCAGGTCGCGGACGAAGTGGCCGACCGCATCATCCATAACAAAGAGGATCACCGTTTCAGTCGGCGGGATGACGGGTCTGTGGGCATTTGGAGCCACACAGTATTTCCGGACAACTCTGCACCAAAGCAGACGCTCTGGAAGCGGCGGAAGACCTTTGAGCGGCGGCTTGAGAAGCGGTTGCAAGAGGCTGGGTGGCGACGTTGCTTGGGCGGGTACGAATTAATTGACCTCTCGTAGCGTAGCTATCAGGTCGGAATTCTGAAATTTGAAAATCGAGACGACCACCGATCTTAAAGCACTTCGAATCTTTAAGACTAAGAACTTATATCTATAAGACGTAATCTTAGTGTAATTAAGATAGCCTACCCTGCTGCCATCCGCATTTCCCTCCTTCTGCCAGCTAGGGTTTTCGCATTTCCGTTTAGGCAAATCGAAAAAGTCCAGAAAAATCTCAAGAATCAATCAAACGTTCAGGAAAACAGGTATAGAGTGAGGCCGTCGAGAAATAGTGCCGTTAACCGTACCTCTTTGGTCGCAGCGGCGGCAATCAAACAAGAAGGGCACGATAAGAGGCAGTCATGACCAGCATCGACCAGCTTGAAGGCGACCACAAGAAGATGGCCCAAGTCATCGCCTCGCAGATCAGAGGCGAGTGGGCCACCATCCAGCTCGACACCACCAACGGCACGGCCACAGTGGTCGTATTCCCATGCCGCGACGAGGACACTGGCAAGTGGGATGTTCATCTTGAGTCTGACGCCGAATGGGTGACAGTGACGGAAGTGTACAAATACTACCGAGGGCAGGTGGTGACGGCCTGGGAGCGGCACGAGCAGCGATTAAATCATTTGAAGCTCATGGGGTTGGAGCGGGAGGTTGCGGAATTGCGGGGAAGGGTGGCCGAACCAGAGCGGAAGCGTTCCAATTATGGGAGGCCCGAGGTTAACGCCGTGAAGCTTGATGGGCACGATGTTCCGGATGAAGTCAGTACGGCCCAGGCAGCGAAAATTCTCGGCGTCAGCAAGGACACGGTTCTTCTCTATAAGAACTATGGGCTGCTTGAGTACAGAAACTTAGCATCGCCTACGAGCAGCAGGCCGGTGTACGCCTTCACTCTTCGTTCGGTGCTGGCCATCCGCACAAGCTACAGCACCGACGAGCCAACGCCCCGACAGCCCAAGGAACCCACGCGGCGAACAGCCAAGGGGAAGCGTGTCTTCAAGCACTTGCGAATCGACGATTAGCTTCGTCGCAACTTCCGGGCCTCATCAAGCCGCCGCTGGGCTTCTTGGAGATGGTCATTTCTAAAGTGGCCGTAGACTCGTTCGATCATGGCAATGCTTGTGCCAGCCATCCGTGCGACAGTGGCGATGTCATTCCCGGCCATTAGTGCTTCGGAAATCCAGAGATGACGAAAGTCGTAGATCGTAATCTCAGGCCGCACCTTTCCGAGTTCCTGTTCTGCCACGATTTCCTTGATCCGGTCAAAACGATTTGGGACAGTCCTTCGTGCCCAAGGCTTGCCGTCACTGTGAAAAAACACACTGTCGGTTAGCTGCTTCCCCTCGCAGTGTCTCTTGAATATCTCCATCGCTTCGTCGTTGAGAGTGATGTGCCGGATCGTAGGTGTCCGCTGAGTCCTGGATCGTTTGTGCTTCCCGAGGACGACTTGCTGCGTCTTGAAAAGCACATCCCCGACCTCGCAGGATGCTAACTCGCCCGTCCTGGCCCCGGTGTGGTAGTAGCACCGGAGCATGTCGGCGAAGCTGCTGTAGGGATTGTTCGCTCGTGGCGTCTTCGGGCCGAATCGGTGAAACTGATCGAGGTCGATTTCAGCTGCCTTGAAGAGTACCTGGATTTCTTCGTCGGTGAGCAGGTCGGCTTCGGTCAAGGGACGAAGAGGTACATGAGTCCGCTCGACGCCTGAGAATGGGCGGTAGGTGGGAGTGACGTGCGGCGTTGGTGAGGGATGTTTCGTCGCCCAATTCCAGCAGTGCTTGATCGACGTTTCGGCGTGAAGTCTCGTAGTTGGGCTTAGCCCGAGGTTCTTCTCAAGGTGTTCGAGCCACGCCTCCAGATCGGCCCCCTTGATCTTTGTCGCGGGGAGGTCACAGATTCGTTGACCGTTCACCACGAACGATCCGAAGCGGGAACAATTCGTTAATCTGGTGCTGTACGTCCTGTCGCTTCGGTGTTTCCTGATCCATTCCAGGAACAAATCCATCAGTTCGCCTGCCGTCAGTTCCTTTCTCTTGCTGGCCGTTGCCGCTTCGCCTATCCTGTTCATGTGTTCTCGGAAGAGGCGGCGGGCGTCCGAGTAGGTGACATCATTGACGTTCCCGAAGTAGGTTTCGCCACCGGCCTTCGTGAACCAATATACCGACTTGCCGATCTTCTTCTTGCGGAGTTTGGGGGATTGTGCCATGAGACGCTCAACTCGAAAGGGGTAAAACAAAGGGGTAACGATCCTCGGGCAGAGTTCATTATATGGCGTAAACACCTGAAATATCCAGGGAAAATCGCTATCGGAGGGGTGGCAGAGTGGCCGATTGCACCGGTCTTGAAAACCGGCATGGCGCAAGCCATCGAGGGTTCGAATCCCTCCCCCTCCGCCTTCCACTGTCTAGATGATGTCGGCGAAGGCGCGTTCGGCACGCTGGAAGAAGTAGGCTCCTCCCAGCAGCAAGGTCAGGCTCATGGCCAGGGCGCCGAACGTTCCGGGCCAGTTCAGTTCGGCACCAACCAGGCAGGAGCGAAAAGCCGAGATCAGTCCATTCATGGGGTTCCAGGGCAACACCACCTGAAGCCATTCCGGCAGATCCTGTTCGGCCTGCAGGTACACTGCTGGAGTCAGCAGCATGCCCAATTGCACGACCCGCGGGACAATGTAGCGGAAATCGCGAAAGGAAACCGTGAGGGCCGCAAAGAAGCTGCCGATACCCACCGCCGCGGCCCCCAGGCCGAGTGTCACCAGTGGCAAGAGTAACAGGGAGAACCGCCAGGTGCAGCCCGCGTGTAAGAGCAAGAGCAGGAGCAGCCCGACGCCGATGAGCAGATCGAGTAGTGGAGCGCCGACGGAAGAGACCGGCATGAGGAGCCGCGGAAAATAGACTTTCGAGACCAGGTTCTGATTGCCGACGATGCTCTGGGTGGCCGCACCGACGGTGGCGGACACGAAGTTCCATGGCAACAGCCCGGCCAGCACGAACAAGGGATAGGGCAAGCTCGCATCACCGTGGTCGGCCATGCGGTCAAAGAACAGGGCAAAGGCGGCCATGAAGGCCACAGGCTGGAGCACGGCCCAGAGAATTCCCAGCAGTGCTTGCTTGTAGCGTACCTTGACGTCGCGCCAGGCGAAGTAGAACAGCAGTTCGCGAAAGCGCCAGATTTCGCCGAACGGCAGGCAGGACCAGCCCGCCCGGGGTTCGATGACCTGGAGGGGACCGGCAGCTTTGATCGAATCCAATGAGCGTTCGCCCATGATGGTCCGTGCCGAGAACGAAGGAATCAGGTGCGTGCGCCGTCGGCGATAAGCAATCCACCAGCGCTCGTCAAGTGGTGTACGGCACCGGCTGCCGGCGCTCCTCTTCTTGCCGTGGTTGCCGGGTTTGCCTGGTTGTCCGGAATCGCGGCTCCAATCAACGGCGTATTCCCGGGGCGCAATCACGCGCGGCATTTCCAAGTCGCCGCAGCAGACTGGCCGGTTTCATTAGCAGGTTGCCGATTCGGTAGGCGTAAGAACTGGTCAGACGCTTCATCTCTTTTTCATAGCGATGGGTGACGACTTGATGGTAGTTGAGGAGCTGGCGCACCAGTTCATGCTGTGGCGTGCTGTCGGCGCCGCTGTCGCGTTGCAATCTTGGCGCGGCAACGGCCTCGCGAAACAAGGACAGCAGCTGGTCGTGGTATTCGCGGATTTCTCGGGTCTGCCGGTCCCACCCAGAACCAGGGGTGCAATAGGGCAGGCCGCCCCACTTGTCGGACAGTCGCTCGGCGTATCGTTGTGAATCGGCTTGCCATGTGGCCCGCCGATCGTCATTCAGGAGAATCGTGGCTCCCCAGTGGGCAAACGAGATGCCCGGCGCAACATAGACCGTCCGCCCCAGTCGCTGCAGTTGCAAACAGTAGTCCTCCACGACGCAATGGAAGCCATCAAAGCGTTCGCCATCGAATAGAAGGCCATGCCGGCGATCGACAAGGATCGCGCAACTATCGAGCGTCGAGACGCGACGTGGCAAGGAACGAGCACGGCCAAAGACGAAGAGTCCTTGCAAGGTCGTGCCCACAAAGCCGGTCGCGCCGCAATCGGGCCGGTCAGCGAAGACCTGCAGCAAGTTTCGCAAGCCCCACGGCGAGAATTCGATGTCGGGATGACAGAAGAGTATGCGCTCATGCCGGGCGCGTTCGAGGACTTGATTGAAGAAGCATGCCAGCGCGGTGTGATTGTCGTCGTTCCTCTTCAGGATGAGTTCGAAGCCGATATCTTGATGCTCCAGTGACCGCGCCAGGTGCTCCTTGAAAGTGGCGTCGCCGTGGAGCAGACAGGCAACCGTCAGTTGTTGCCCGTCGGCCCGGGCACCCGCCTGGTTGGCATACTGTGCTCGGATTTCGTCAGGGTGGTTGCCGTGGGGCACCCTGCCCAGCTCAGCAGTTGCTTGCACATCTTCAGCGTCAAGTAATCTGGGGCGCAAGCAAGCAGGCACGATCATGCGCTCGCTCCTCTGCAAACCGATTCAGAATTCCGCCAGTTGAGACATACGTTTTCATCGGTGCGAACCTGGCCCGCCGTTTTGAGAGGTTCGAGGACCAGGTGCAATTCATCCGCAGGCAGCAGCCGGCACAGACGCCTCTCATACCAGTCTTGCCTGTCGAAACTGCGATTCACGTATGGATCCACGATCCGACTCACGACGCGGTCCAGCAAGGAGCGTGCCGAGCCGGTCAGTGCCAGCAACTTGATGCGGATCGCTGAGATCCGAAAACGTTCGTGGATATAGAAATTGGGGACCGGGCGACGTCGCTGATCCGCTGAGTCACAGAAGTAATAAAAGGAATACAGACCGAAAAAGCGAACGTGCGTTGGGTCGGAATAGCCGTAGGGGTTGGAGAAGTGCGGCACGATCACTTCGATGCGGCCGCCCGGTCGAGTGATGCGGTGCATTTCGCGGATCAGTGGCAAGAAGTTGTGCACGTGCTCCAGCGTATGACTGCAATGGATCGCCTCCGCGCAGTTGTCGGGCAAAGCTGCGAGCGGCTCGTTCAGGTCAGCAAGGATATCCACGCCCGGCAGGTCGAGCAAATCCAGGTTGTAGTAACCGGGTCGGGGCCGAGGGCCACTGCCCAGGTTCAGACGCAGGCCAATGCCTGCCTCCAGGTCCTCGAGAACCGCCGTATTCACAATCTTCATGAAGGGCCCCCCCCTCAGGGCATCGGATACAATCCAGATCATCTTGCCTGCTGGTGCGCCTTTGTAGAGGAACCGACTGATAGGCAATTGCTGGAATACCGTCAAGCGGATTGCCCGGCCTCCGCGTAAACCCTCCTGGCTGCCAGGTCTTCCTCGCTTTCCTGCTGCGCGCAAGTTCATCGACGGGATGAAAATCGTGAAGACCAGGCTTAGGCGGCACCGATAGAGCATGAGCACGGCAGCTGTCACTTCTTGTCTGCCGGGCCAGCATCCTGTGTGCGATCTGCAAGTCTGGAGTTGCGCTCTGCTGCGGCTTTCCACGGGAGAAGAGCGATGCCACCGGCGTGCCCGGTTCGTTCTGCGTTGCCTGCATGCGAAGCTGCACCTTGTGCTGACGAGTCGCTCCGGTGGACCGATGTCCTGCTCCTGTTCTTGTTCTGTGTCATCTGCCATGGTCCCGCCGTGCTGGCGGGCCGCTCATTGAGCGGCCACGAAGCGGTGGTGCCGCAATGCGTCCGGGAGATGCTGGCTGACGGCGACTGGCTGATACCGAAGTGCGGCGGCTTCGCCTGGCTGGAACGGCCCCCCTTGTCGCACTGGTTCATGGCCCTGGTCGTGAAGTCCGTCGGCAGTGACAGTGACCGGGCCATGCGCTTGAGCGCGGCCCTGGCCGGGGCTGCAACGGTGTGCCTGGTCGGCTGGCTGGCGTCGCTGTTGCTGGGGCGAAG
>JBFWSD010000374.1:0-6591 GCA_050248575.1 Gemmataceae bacterium | reverse complement strand
TGGCGGGCATTGATCGACAACGGCACGACGCCGACCGCAGGCGTATGCTCCTTGACCGAGCTGAACAGGCCGGTGTCGGATAGCCGAGTCGGGAAGTGGGCGTTGGCCTGGCCCTGGTCGTTGCGGCTCAAGGTATGAACGGTGCCGCCGTCGTAATCCAGGAAGTAGAGCTCGCCGTCGAGGCTCTCGCCGAAGGCGACGAGACGGACGGAGGGGCGTGTCAGCTCGGGCATCTCCATGGTGCGGTCGTTCTCGAAGCGGGCAGCCCACATGCGGCGCGTTTCCCAGTCGCCGAAGATGTAGGCACCTTGCAGTTCGGGGAATTTCTTGCCGTGGTAGACGCGGCCCCCCGTGATGCTGCAGGCGATGGTGTGGGGCAAGGCGATGAGTGGCGGGGTGATGGGTGTCGGTCCGACCTTCTCCTTGATGGGTTGTGGCCCTTCCATGGCCGACCAGCCATAGTTGCCCCCTTTTTCGACGCGATGGATCATTTCCCACAGTTCCCAGCCGACATCGCCCACGTACAGCGCGCCGGTCTGGCGATCGAAGCCCATCCGGAACGGGTTGCGCAGACCATAGGCCCATATTTCGGGCCGTGCCTCCTTGAGGTGCAAGAAGGGGTTGTCCTTCGGGATGGCGTAGTTCTTGCCGTTGTGCTTGCGGTCCACGTCGATGCGCAGGATCGAGGAAAGCAGATCGGAAAGGTCCTGCCCGGTATTGAGGGGATCGGGCGGATTCGGCCCGGCGCCGTCGCCCGTGGAGATGTACAGCATCCCATCAGGTCCAAAATGGAGATCGCAGCCATTGTGTCCGCCCCCCAGGAAGGTCAGCAAGATCTCTTCGCTGGCCGGATCCACGCGGGGCGGGTCGGTCTTCAGCACCGTGAACCGCGCGATGCGCGAGCCGTCTGCGAGCTGCATGCCGTTCTTCCTGGACCTGATCGTATAGGCGATGAAGCACTGGCGATTCTCCGCAAAGCGCGGATGGAACGCCAGCCCATAGAGGGCCTCGACGGTCGTATCGGGCAAAAGCGTCTTCAGCTCCTTCCGCAGGTCGATAAAGACCTCCGCCTTCG
Source organism: Gemmataceae bacterium (assembly GCA_050248575.1). GTDB lineage: Bacteria > Planctomycetota > Planctomycetia > Gemmatales > Gemmataceae > JBFWSD01. Next base: position 5,516 of record JBFWSD010000374.1, on the reverse strand, counting down.
CGTCGGGGACATCTGGAAACGAGTACAGCACGCCCGCCTGCTCCGCCACGAAGAGACGCTTGAGGTCGGGGCCAGGAACGAGCAGCAGCGGATGATGGAACTTCATCTTGGGAAAGACCCGCAACACCTTGTAGGGGGGGGGCGGCTCGGGCGATCCGACAACCTGAGAGGTCGTCCACGGTTTCCGGGCCGGTTTCGCCGCGTCCTCCGCCACAGCAGCTCGCCAGCACGACAGACCGAGCACGGTGAATACCACTACCACGAAGCGGGCAAGGGTCCTGGCACGGGCCTGCCCAGCTGAGGGGAATCGCATGAGTTTCGCTCCGACGTTACTGCCCCTGGTTCTTCCAGCACCGCACAAGGTCGCCGCTGGCGACGGGCGACTCGCCAGGCCACTTGGTGGCTGGGAACCATTTTGGTTTCAACAATGCGAGTGTGTCCAGCAACTTTGTTTGGTGACGGAGCCGTTGAGCCCGAGTGCAATACAGCCCACGCCCGCTTCCACCAGGCGCGGGCGGTCAGGAACGACTGCACCCCCTTGTAGCGCTCGCGCACGCGCGGCGACCGCAATCCTTCGCTCGATGACAGCACAAACCTCACGCCCTACGGTCCTTCCACTTCGGCTGACTTTTTGACCCGACGGGATGCCAGCAACGATCAGCGCTGGGCCGCCGCCGTGGCCGCCCTCGGCATGATCCTGCGTGATTCGCCCTACCGCGGCGACATCACCTTCACCCTGATCCGCGAGCTGGCCGAGAAGTCGCGAGGCCAGGACGAACACGCCCACCGCGCCGAGTTCCTCAAACTGATCGAACAGGCCCGCGGGCTGAAGCAGCCCACGAGCGACGCGCAATAAAGGGCCTGAAAAACCGTCGTCGTAACTGTTGCTTCAAAAACAAGTTACGGCCAACAGCGAAAAACCGCTGTTTGCGGGCATATCCTGACCCTCTTGGAGAAACTGCGCTCGCTACAGACGATCCTGGCGCGTTCTAGGGGGGTCTGGAGAGAGGTCGACGACGATCTTGGAACTTGGCCGGATCGAGTCACCTGAATTGGTAAGATTTGCGAGATGGCTAACCCTCAGCCACCTCGACTTGGCATCCTTCTTTTGGCTAGCTGTCCTCAGCATGGAGCCAGGCGTGAATCCTCTGAGCGGTCATCGCATGGCTGCTCACCTCTCGCTGGGCGATGATCATGCCCCAGGTGAAGGCGAGGACGAAGCACAGGGCCATGGCCGGCACGAACGGCACGCCGAGGTGGTTGAGGCCGGCACCGAGAATCATGAAGTTAAGCGTGAAGAGTTGCACGTTCACGATCCCATCAATTGCATAGCATGTAATTCTCTTGTCATTGCCTTCGGGAGGACGTTGCCGGAGAGTTTCTTCCTTTCCAAACAGCCGCGCATGCGATCCATGCAGCCACGAACAATCCCGCGACCCATTTCCATCCCTTGGCTCCGAACCTGCCAAGCATGTAGACGAGCGGGCCACGGACTTGTGTATTCTCGAGCCACGACTTTGCGCGATTCGCGTTTGCCTGAGTATTGAGGTGGGCCGGGGAGGGGGCGGGTGATGTAACCGTTGGCGGTTGCTCGAACGCGGCAAAGTTACTGGCCAACGAGACCGGCTCTTGAAGTCGAACATGATCCAGGGCAAGGAAATAGATGTCCTCGACCTTCCACCCGTCGCGGTCCACAAGATGATAGACGGCATCAATCTGTATTCGTCGCCTCAACTCCGGATCGAAAACGTGACCGCGAACACCGACGAAGTAACCACCGACGGATGCAGGGGCATCACCTTCACGTGTGTACTCAAACGGATCGTCAGAGGGAGGAGGTGGGTGCCGATAGATGGCTTCCAAGGCGTGATGAAGGTTCAACGTGCAGTATTTTTTCGATTCTTCCAGAGTCTTTGCATGGTCAAAGCGTTCGCAGACTTCGCGCGGAGTTAGTGGAAGCAGAAAGCTGACGGCCATCCACCCTAACAAGGCGAAAGTAAATGCACCTAGAATCGAAGCTACCAGCACTTTCTCGAATGTGAAGTACGGGGTGGTCTTTGAATTCTCGGGAGGTGGGGCAAACTCCTCGGGAATGGTCTCAAGGGGTGGAAGTGGGCCGAATTCACCTGGGTCGCCCAATTGGGCGGGCGCGGCGGGCGTTTCAAGCTTCGTGAGCCGTATGTCGGGTTTCTGTTGGACTGGGAGTGCACTTCGTGTCGCAAACAGCCCCCTGATGGTATCCGCACGTACCCACTTGTCGATCCCGTCTTTCCGGATGAAGTCATCCGGCCGGATTGCCTGGACCGCGGCGAGTTGTCTCAGTTGGCTGGAGGAGAACGGACCGCATTCCCTGTCACCTTGTCGAAAGTAGTATTGGCTCCCCGCCATGATGTGGCCTCGCTGTCGCGTGCATGGACGAAGTGACTGCAAGCAGCTTCGGCTGCAGTTTTGAACATACACACTATGGTGTGTAGCCTCAACCGGAAAACCAGGATGCACTGGCTGCTTTCCAGGAGCCAGCCGTGCACCCTCTGCAGAAGAAGTTCGGGGCCGTTTTGCGTCGCCGCCGCGAAGAGGCCGGGCTGTCGCAGGAGGAACTCGCCGAGAAGGCAGGTCTTCACCGCAACTACGTCGGGCTCCTCGAGCGCGGCCAGCGCATGCCGACGATCCTCGCCGTTCAGCAGCTGGCCGAGGCGCTCGGCACGACGCTGACGGGGTTTCTGGCCGAGGTCGAATCGGAGAAGTCAGGTCGGGGCAAGACTGGTCGGCGGCGCGAGTGATGCACTGTTGTTGCAGGAACGGTGAGCCGGCGACTTTCTGTTATCCGGCCACCTCTTCCTCGTGTACTATCTTTTCAACCAGGTTTCCACTATTTCGGCCAAACTCTTGGCGCGAATTGCCATCCTTCTTTGAACCTGGATGAGACAGCGCATGAGCCCACATTCATCCACTTGTCCAAACTGCGGCCAAAGCCTGTCGAGTGGAGCATCTTGTTCCTGTTCTGCGTGTGGCTGGGACCCGAGCGGCGCCATCACAAGTGTGCCGTCACTGCTGCCGACGGCGCTCACGGGCATGACCGAACAGGGGACCAGTCCTGGTCGTCTTCAGTTGAGCAGCGCGAGACGCATCCTATGGGTGGCCACTGCGTTCGTGAGTCTTGGAGTAGTTTTCGGTTCCTGGATGCTGTTCTGGCAGGATGGTCAGCCAGGCGAGTCGAACGCCGCTGCCACGCGCCGGGAAGCTCGCGAACTGGGGCAATGGCCCGTCCAGGACGGACGGATTCGTTCGTTGTCCGCGGGGGGCGCTCGCGCCGTCTATTGCCTGGAAGATGGGTCGGCCCGGCTCATCGACTTGAACTCAGGACGCGAGATCAGACGCTGGGCCAACGACAAGCATATCCTGGCCGCAGCCCTCTCCAGCGACGGCAACCAGGTGGCACTGCTGTGCGGGGATGCCATCGAGATCCGGCACAGTAGCGACGATCACCTGCTGAACATGCGCCAATGGCACTGGGGCGATTTCGGTCCAGCCAACCAGGCGCGCTTTTGCCGGAACGATGAAGAACTCGCCGTCTGCATGTTTCATTTTCGCTCCAGCGGCTTGATGCGCTGGAACGTGGCCACCGGCCAGGTTTCGGGGTTCGAAGTCGGCATGCACACCGCTCAGGCCGCGAGCATCGCCGGCGACGGAGAACAGCTGCTCGTCGCCGTGGGCAAGGAACTGCAATGGATGGTCGAGAAGAAGAAGGCAGTTGCCCTCGCAGGGCACACGGCTCCCATCAAGTGCGCGGCCTGGTCGCCGGACGGGCGCCTGGCCGCCAGTGGCAGCGAAGATCGCACGGTGCGGATCTGGGATCTGAAGACGCAACGGACACTCGTTACATGCGTTGGGCATGAGGGCTGGGTGACTGCCGTGGCCTTCAGCGGCAATGACCGGGTCCTTTCCGGGAGCAGCGATGGCAGCGTCCGACTCTGGGATGTCGGGACAGGCCGTGAGCTATGCCGTTTCGAGGGGCAGGGCGAGCCTCTGAACGGCCTGGCCCTGGCGGCTGGCGGTGAACAACTCGTTTCGACGAGTGCAGGTAGCTGCCGGCTCTGGCAGTTACCTGACTCACTAGGGCTTGATGCACAAGATGTGCTCGTGATCGGCCGACGCCCGCCGCTTCCTTCGCTGTCCGAATCGGGCTCGCTACGTCGCCTGGAAGCAGCCGAAGCGCTCCGCGGTGTGGCCTTTTCTCCCGACAGCCAGCGACTGCTCACCGGCGGGGAAACGACCATGCTGCTCTGGGACCTGAAGACGGGCAAGAAGCTCCGGGAATTCGCCTGCGTGGCAGGAGGTGAAGGGATCCGTGGTGTCGCCTTCTCCGCGGATGGCCGCCGGGCGCTCTCGGGCGGGATGGCCCTGCAACTCTGGGACGTGGCAACGGGCCAAGAGCTGCGCCGCTTCCAGCGCGAGGCGAAGTCCAGCCTGTATCACGTGGCTTTTTCGCTCGACGGGCAGCACGTTGTCGCCGTGGACCGGGCCGGCACCGTGAGCGTTTGCGCTACCGAGACCGGCAAGCCCGTCTGGTCCAAGCAGTGCTTTCTCAACGACGGCCGCCGGATTCGATGCCTCGGCGATGGCAAGCGACTGCTTGCCTGCGGCACCCTGTTCGAACTTCAAACCGGCACCCAACTCTCGCCGCTGGGCCTGTCCGATATCGATGTGGGCGGTCAGCAAGCGCTTCGCATCGATCAGCGAAGGATTCGTGTGCTCGACGTGCTGACCGGCCAATTGCAGTACGCACTCACACATGGCGCCGAAGGCGGCTTCATCGATACAGCTGCCTGCACTCCTGATGGCGCACGGATCGTTTCCCTTGGCGACAATCTCGTCGTCTGGGATGCAGCACACGGGCAGGTCCTCGCCGAGCACCCGCTGCCATTCGCCCAGGTCAACGATCTGGCAGTCAGCCCGGACGGCCGCCTGGTGGCGACGGCGAACGAGGATCGAACCTCGTACGTCTGGGGATTGCCAGCGGCCGGGGCCAGGCCCAGGGACGGCCGAGAACGTCCCCGCACGCGGACCTTCACAGGGCACAAGGACAGCGTCCTGGCCCTGGCGCTTTCGCCCGCTGGCAACCTGCTTCTTTCAGCGGGCGAGGACCGCACCATTCGTGTGTGGGACATCGCGTCAGGCAAGCATCGCTCGCTGGCTGTCGATGGGGACGTGACGGCGCTGGCTTGCTCACCGGATGGCAAACTCCTGCTGGGAGGAGGCCCCGATTTCGGTCTGCGGCTCTGGGACCTCGCCAGCGGCAAGCTGCTGCAGAAATATCGTGTGTTGCCCAGGAAGCCCGACCAGTTCCCACTCAGCGTCGGCGTCGGCTTCTCCTCCAATGGCAAGCAGATGTTCTCCGCAGGCCAGGATCAGATCATTCGCGTCTGGTCCGCGGACTCGGACAGAGACCAGGATGTGCTCGACACAGACCAGGACTACGTGGCCGCCGTGAGATTCTCGAGCGACGGTCGCTGGGC
>JBFWSD010000373.1:0-6594 GCA_050248575.1 Gemmataceae bacterium | reverse complement strand
GATCAGCTCCTGGGAAGTCAGCGAAGCTTTCTTCTTGGAGATCTGCTCGGCGGTGTTCAGTTCGCTGGCGGCATGCGCCAAAGCCACCGGGTCGTGCGCCCGCCGCGCCGCATCGATGCGGCTGCCCAGCGTGCCCAGCGACGGGTAGGAAACGCCCAGCTCTTTGCGAAAATCGACCTGTGACGCCGACTTCTTCACTCCCTTGGTGGTCACCGTCTGCTGGTCTTTCTTGGCCGGGTCGGCATCCTGGCCGTCAACGCTCGCGGCGGCCAGCACGATCAGGAGAGAAGCAAACATCGTCCAGCGCATCGTGGTCATCTCAGTCCCCTTGCCAGGTTTCGGTTCGATGTTGGCTGTTCGCTGTTGCATGTTCGACGTTCGGGCTGAACTGCAGCCAACAGGACGAATTCTCCATTGCCCAACTTTGTCTGGTTGATGCTGGCTCAGCCAACGCTCAACATCCAAACGGATCGCTCAGGTCGAAGCGGGCTGATCGGGCATGGAACGCACGGTCAGGGCCAGCATCACCCAGGTCATGCCGTTGAAGAGCAGTTCGATGCCGAGGAACAGGCCAACGAACCAGAAGTCGCCGGGCCAGCGCCGCCAGATCATGATGCCCAGCACGAATGAGACCAGCCCGCTGAAAAAGATCCAGCCCCAGCTGGGAAACTGGTGCATGGCGGAGAAAGTCATGCGCAGCGCGCCGCCAACCAGAAGGAAGGCCGCCAGCAGCAAGGTAAGGGCCGCCGCCGCCTCGATCGGATGCTCGAGCATCAGCAGGCCGACGATCAGGTAGAGCAGACCGCTCAGCAGGTGCAGCACGAAACCTTGCCAGCGGCGGGCAAAGAACGAGCTGATGACCTCGAGCACGCCGCCCGCCATCATCATGCCCCCAAAGAACACGGTGAACACCAGGGTCGCGAAGATCGAGGCGCCGATGGCCGACAGGCCCAGAATGACCAGACCAAGACCGAGGACGAGCAGCCAGCCCCAGTTGTCGCGCAGTTCGCTCAGGTCGTGATGGATGGGTTCGGTACTCATGGGGCGGTCACCTCTCATCTTGGCTTGGCAATCCTACTCGGGCCACTCCCCCGTGAAAACTTCCACGGCGGGTCCCGTCATGTAAACATGATTGTCCGATTCTGACCAGTTCAGTTCCAGATCGCCCCCGGGCAAGTGGGCAATGATCCGCCGTTGCGTGTTCCCGGTCAGCACGCCGGCCACACACACGGCACAGGCCCCCGTGCCGCAAGCCAGCGTCTCTCCCGAGCCACGCTCCCACACGCGCATGGTGATGTCGTCGGGGCGGTTGACCTTCACGAACTCGGCGTTCACCCGGCGCGGAAAGGCGACATGATGCTCCACCTGCGGGCCAATACCGTGCACCAGCCCGTCGGTCAACTCGTCGTCGACATAAGTGATGCAGTGCGGATTCCCCATGGAGACGCAGGTCACCTTGAGCGTGCGATTGGGCGTGGGCAGCGGCGCGTTCACGGGCGGGTTGCCTGCCAGCGTGGTAGGGATCTTGGCCGCCTCGAGGATGGGCTCACCCATGTCGACGCGGACGCGTTCCGCCTTGCCGTTCTTGACCTCGAGTTCGAGGGTGAGGATGCCGCGGCCCGTCTCGATCTTGAGCGTGGGCTTCTTGACGATGCCGCGATCGTGGACCAGCTTGGCCACGCAGCGAATGCCGTTGCCGCACATTTCCGACTCGGAGCCGTCGGCATTGAACATGCGCATGCGGGCGTCGGCCTGCTCGGAAGGGAGCACGAGGATCAGCCCGTCGGAGCCGATGCCGGTATGGCGATCACTGACCACCTTGCTGAGCGCCGCCGGATCCCTGGGCGGCGGCTGGCTGAAGCAGTCGAGGTAGACGTAGTCGTTGCCGATGCCGTGCATCTTGGTGAAACGCATACAAGCTCCTGTGCCCACACCGGTTTGCAGGCATGATACGAGCCAGCGGCGCTAGCGGTCAGTACTTCTGCCTCATTCTATCTGGAGAATGGCGGTGGCACGATACGTCCTTCCTGAATCACCCTCGACGCCACCTTGGTAGCAGGGCTATCATCCTCAAGGGGCAACGAGACTCGTACGAGATCGATCATGACCAACCTGCCCGTTCGCATCGGCATCGTCACCGTCTCCGACCGGGCCAGCCAGGGCGTGTACGAGGATCGGGGCGGGCCCGCGATTCGCGACTGTCTGCAAGAGATATTGACCTGCTCGTGGGAGCCCGTGCCGCGCATGATTCCGGACGAGCAGCCCGTCATCGAGGCCACGTTGCGCGAACTTTGCGATCAGGAAAAGTGCTGTTTGGTGGTGACGACCGGGGGGACTGGCCCGGCCCGCCGCGACGTCACGCCCGAGGCCACCGAGGCCGTCTGCGACAAGCTTCTCGACGGCTTCGGCGAGCAGATGCGGGCCGTGTCGCTCCAGGTTGTCCCCACGGCCATCCTGTCTCGACAGATCGCCGGCGTGCGCGGGTCGTCGTTGATCGTCAACCTGCCCGGCAAGCCAAGCGCGATCCGCGATTGCCTGCTGGCGGTATTCCCCGCCATCCCCTATTGCATCGACCTGATCGAGGGCCCCTTCCTCACCACGAACGAAGCAGTGGTGAAGGCGTTCCGGCCGAAGAAGTGACTTGGCTACTTCCCATCGCGGCCGTCGAGGAGGCGGTTGAGGCGGTCGTTCAGCTCTTCGTCGGCAGCCAGGGACCAGGTGAAATCGGGGGTGGGCTTGAAGCCGCCCTCGCTGGTGAAATTGGCGGTCGGCACCGGGCTGAGGGGCAGCAGCCCGAGCGAGCTCTTTTTCTGTGTGAGCTCGAAGGCGCTGACGCCCGCCAGGTCTTGCGTGTCAAGCGTGCCCGGTGCGACCATGGTGGGGCCATCCGTGATGAGAATGCTTTGTTCCTGCAGGCTGGCGGGGGCGGCCCCGTCGCTGAACTGGACCTGAACTTGCAAGGTGGCCAGCGCGGCCATGCCGGGCTCGGTGCTCGTCACCAGGAAGCACGGGCCAACTCGGCCCACTTCGTGCAGCGGCGGCACCTGTCTCGACAGCTTCACTTCCCCCTTGGGAGTCTGCACCACGAAGCGTGTGTCGCTGATCCGTAGCGAGCGCTGGAAGGCACGCTGCGAGATGGCACAGATGCGCTGCGTGGCGAGCGGGCGATCCCCGATCAGCCAGGTCGCGATCCAGGCGCCGGTGCGGCGCGGGAAACGCCGCGGCGTGACCGCCAGCAAGGCCTGACGATTGGTGAGCTGCGAGCTGGTCAGCTTGGCGGGCACCGAATGCACGGCCCCGGTGCGCTCGGAACGCAGTTCGATCTGCACGCCCAGGTCGAGCAAGGGAACCAGGCTATGGGCACTGGTCAGCACGGCGCTGGCCATCAGCCCCTGGCACTGGGCGCCGACAAAGGTCTGGCAGGCCACGTGCTGCTCGCCCAGTCGGACGAAGAGCGTGGGCACGAGCAGCCTGAGGTTCTGCAGGAACTCGTCCTGCGAGAGGATGGGCAGCGTGATCTGCCCGCGGCGCTGGCCGCGCCAGTGGACCTCGGCAGTCTGCGTGAACACGGGCGGCTTGAGCCGGAAGGTGAGCCGGCTGCGATCGTCGCCCGATTGATGACGAATGGTGTCGGCCGGGATGGGATCCTGCCCGGGCAGCTTCAGGGTGAAGTCTGCCTTGCGGCGCGGCGTGGACGCATCCAGGCGCCACAAGGCTTCCACCACGACGACTTCCGCATTCCAGGGGATGGGCTGGTCGTCGAGCGTGAGCCCAGCTTTCTCGAAGCTGTAATGCAGTGCCTGCGGCTGGGGTCCGGAGCGTCGTAATGATGAAAAGAGATTAACCATTGCCCAGTCGCGCCAGTGCTTGATCCAGGGCCTCATCGAGATCCTCCGACGAGTCTCCCGCGCCCGCGTCCTTGCTGCAGATCAAGCAAGTGGCGGCCCGGGCGATGCGGAAGCGATGGGGGCGGAAGGCCTCGTCGAACACGTCAGGTACCCGCTTCAGGGTGAACAACAAGCTGTTGAAGCCGGGCTGATACCCGGCCGGGTCTTCGAGCAACTCAAGAGTAATCAGGGCGTGCAAGGAAGCGATCACGCCGATGCTGGCAATCCCCGCCGGGATGGTCGTCTCGACCGGGCCGCCGGGCTGTGCGTAATCGGGAGTCTTCTCTTGCTCGACTTTCAGCGATCGCTGCAGAAAGCTGGCAACACAGCCGTAACACGGCCCGCCGGGGACGAACCAGTGCACGAAGCCGCCGATGCCGCCCGATAACACCTCGCCAAGCGTCCAGGGCACGCGATGGCGGCGCATGAGCACGTCGAAGGCGTACTTGGCGGCCTCGTTGTCGGCAGCACAAACACCGATGGCGGCGTCCGCACAGGCCGCTTCGATCTCGGCCTGCCGGGCAGGATCGAGCAGGTCGCAGGTCAGCAGGCGGACGTCGAGATTGGGCCTGCGCTCTTTCAGCCAGCGGGCAGCCCCATCCGCTTTCAAAGTGCCAATCGCACTGCGTGGAAACGGATGGCGAATGGCATTATGGGCTTGATACTCGTCCGGCTCGATGAGCGTGACGCGCGTGATGCGCGCATCGCGGCACAGCATGTCCAACACGGGCATGCCGCCTGATCCTGCACCAACCTGGATCAGCTGGGCCATGGACACCTCATCACGGGCTACTTGGCCTCCGGGATGGGCCATTCGCCGGTTTCGTGCCAGACTTCGTAGCAAGCCAGCCAGCGCCAGGCGGCCTGGATGGCGAAGATGCAGGTGAAGCGCGATGGGTCCCAGCGGCTGGTCGCTCGGGTGCTGCCCTGTCGCCACAGGCAGACCGTCTGCCCCTCGAGAAGGTGCGGGCAATGCTTCAGTGGTGTCAGCACCCGCGTCTCGGGCGGCACGAGCGGGTAATTCGACACCAGCCTGGTCTCGAGCTGGTAGACGTTGTGGCACGGCTTGAGCCGGTAACGAAGTACCAGCGTGTTGCCCTGCCGGACCACCTGGACCTTGAACTGTGGATCGCGGCCTTCGTTGTAGCGCTCGATGACGGGGATTTCCACCGTCAACAGGCGCCGCTTGCCGGCCTCGCTATCGAGCAGCCCCATGTCTCGGTTCCGCCTGAACCGGCACCCTTCTTAGTAGTGGCACGGCACCGACTTGATGGCCGAGATCACTTCTTCATCGGTCACCTCTTCGGAGCTGCCCGCGAAGCTCGTGTCGCGGCGATCCATGAGGATGACGCGATCGTTCTCCGCATTGCCACGCAAAGCGCTGATCAGTTGCTTCCGTTCCGTGTCGTTGAGAGGTCGGAAATCCATGACGTGTTTCCCCCTTTCACGAAGTTAAAGTGATACCAGCGATGCGCACCAAGCGCTCGCTCTATTCTACGCTGTGGCGGGCCGACAACGCAACAGAAGCGGCCCGATCATTCCCGTGTCGCCAGGTCGGCGAGCAACAAGTACACACCGCGATCGATGCGCGGTTCTTCCGTGTCGGCCTCGAACCACTCCTGCCCGCGGGCCAGGAAATACTTGACCCCGTTGCCTTCCAGCAAGACACGCACCGCCGTGTCGGGTTCGGCCAGCGGCAAGCTGAGCGCCAGCGCCGGGCCGGCCTGTCCCTTGATCACTTCAAAACCGATGCTCTTCTGCTGCCGGTACAGCCGATCGAGCGCGTCGGCATGCTTCTCGATCACGTCCCATACCGAATGCAACGGGCGTGCCAGGTCCGGGCCGATCGTGATGTTGTAAGCCAGCGGCCGATACTTCTTGTCCCCTTCCTTCAGGCTGTACCACGACAGGCAAAGTTCTCCCAGGCATTGCCGGTGCGGTTTCGGCTGCTCGGCAAAAACCGTCGCCGACTTGCTATCCGCGGTGCCGATGCCAAACACCCCTTCCCGCCCGCGCAACGACTTCACGAACTGGCTGTCGCCGCGGAAGTCGCCCTCGCTTGGATGACGGAGCGAGCCCGGATGCGTGTGCACCACGCCAAGGAAGTTGAGACGTTTCTCGCTCTGGCGGACCATGCAAGAAGCGACGGCCTGGGCGGCGCTGTTGAAACGAACATGGGCCACGCCGGCATCGCTGTCGGCGCCGGCGGGCAACGTCGCCAGGGCAATCGCTTCGTCCTGCTCGCGCAGACCGAGCAGGATCCAGCCCGTCTCGTCATCGCCGCGCGCGCTTTCGCGATGGGTCGCGTAGCCCTCGAAAAGGGAGCGGCCCACCTCATCGGTAAGCGTGAGACGTTTGAGTGTATCGTAAGAAATGGGAGCGGGCGGCGGAGGAACAGTATCTCGGGGGGCCGGCCTGTCAGCACGCCGGCGAGGGAGCAGCCAGGCACGCTGGAAGTCGGTCAGCAGCCGGGCCGCGCCTTGGAACAGAGCCCTGAACGCCATGCTTGGACTCTCCTCTGGCCAGCAGTGCCGATCGCTGACTACCGGCACTCGCCGCGTGCTTCCGATTCACGTCTTCTCCATCATAACCGTCGCCCGGGAAGCTGTCAAAGCGGCTGGACACGTGGGGCAGGTTTTTAACCTGCCACCACACGTGGGGCAGGTTTTTAACCTGCCACGAATCTACCCTAACCGTCACTCCAAAC
>JBFWSD010000372.1:0-6594 GCA_050248575.1 Gemmataceae bacterium | reverse complement strand
CGACCGGGACGGGCGACTGGTTGGCCCGTGTTCGATCCGCCGCGCCGGTTAATGCGCGCGCGTCAATGGTCAGTCATGTGCAGCAGCAAGTGGCGCGGGTGCTCGGCTTACCTGCAGGGCAGTTGCCCGACCTCAAGAAGGGCTTCTTCGAACTGGGCATGGATTCCCTGATGGCGGTCGAACTCCGCAACCGCTTGCAGAAGGAACTCGGCACGCCGTTACATGCGACCCTGGTTTTTGACTACCCGAACGTCGAGGCCCTGGCGAACTACCTTGTAGACTGGCTGCAAGAATCATCGCCTGAAGTCGTTCAGCAGCCTGCACCTTCGCCTGGCCCGTTTGCCAGGGAGCCCATTGCGATCGTTGGCTTGTCGTGTCGCTTTCCTGGAGGCGCAAGGCCCGAGGAGTTCTGGCAGCTATTGCGCGAAGGGCGTGAGGCCATTCGTGAGATTCCGCCCGAACGCTGGGACAGGGAGGCCTTCTACGATCCTGATCCAGAGGCTCCGGGCAAGATGTATGTCTGCCGGGCCGGTTTGCTCGAGCATATTGACCGGTTCGACGCCGCCTTCTTTGGTATTGCTCCGCGCGAGGCTGTCGGTCTCGACCCCCAGCAGCGTCTACTGCTCGAAGTTGCCTGGGAGGCGCTGGAGAATGCGGGCCTGGCAGGCGATAGCGCCGCTCAGAAACGGACCGGAGTCTACGTTGGCATCAGTGGCAGCGACTACGCGGCCCTGCTGGCGCATCGTGGCGTGCAAGCCATCGATGCCTACGTCGGGACTGGCACTGCTCCCGCGGTCGCGGCAGGTCGCTTGAACTACGTCCTCGGCCTCCAGGGACCGAGTGTCGCCATCGATACGGCCTGTTCGTCGTCGCTGGTCGCGGTCAGCCATGCCTGCGATGCCCTGCGCAGCGGGCGCTGCGATACCGCGCTGGCCGGTGGCGTTCACGCCATCGTCACGCCTGAAGCCATGATCGTCGAGTGCAAAGCACGCATGCTCTCGCCCGAAGGCCGCTGCAAGACCTTTGACGCCGCTGCTGACGGTTTCGTGCGCGGCGAGGGCTGCGGTGTGGTAGTGCTGAAGCGACTGAGCGACGCCGAACGCGACGGCGACCGCATTCTGGCGCTGATCCGGGGCTGCGCCGTCAATCAAGATGGCCGTAGCAGCGGGCTGACCGTACCCAACGGACTGGCCCAGCAAGATGTCTTGCGCGAAGCGCTGGCAGATGCCGGCGTTCAACCCCACCACATCGACTACGTCGAAGCCCACGGCACCGGTACCAGTCTGGGAGATCCCATCGAGGTTCAGGCCCTTGGGGCTGCGCTGGGCAAAGGGCGCAAGCAGCCGCTTCTGGTGGGATCGGTGAAGACGAACATCGGTCACCTGGAGGCAGCTGCCGGCATTGCCGGGCTGATCAAGGTGGTTCTGGCCCTCGAGCACGAGGAGATTCCGGGGCATCTTCACCTGCACACACCAAACCCGCTGATCCCCTGGCAGAGCTTGCCGGTCCGAGTGGCCAAGGAAACCACGGCATGGCCGCGTGGCATGGCACGACGAATTGCCGGTGTGAGTTCGTTCGGATTCTCGGGGACGAATGCCCACCTCGTGGTGGAAGAAGCGCCAGAGCGTCAGGAGCAGCCCGCCGAGGTAGATCGGCCTTTGCACGTGCTCGCCCTGTCGGCGCGCACCGCAGGGGCGCTTGCAGAGTTGACGGAAGAGTATGCAGGAAGACTGTCCAGAGGATCGTCACTCGCAGACGTGGCCTACACGGCGTGCAGCGGCCGGGCCCACTTCGAACATCGTCTGGCAGTAGTGACGGCCACCGCCCAACAGGCGAAGCGAACGCTGCTTGAAAATGCCCACGGCAGTGCCGGACTTCATCGGGGCCAGGTACCTGGGCAACGTGTGCAGCTGGCCTGGCTGTTCCCGGAGAAGGTCGCGCGCGGCGTTGGCCGACAACTGTTCGAGACACAGCCCACGTTTCGCCGGACAATCGATCATTGCGCAGAATTGCTGCATCGACCGGTCGAAGAGCTTTTCGAAGGGCAAGGGCAAGACGGTCCGGCCCAGTTCACGTTGCAATACGCTCTGGCAATTCTGTGGCAGAGCTGGGGCGTGCACGCCGACATCCTGCTCGGGTACGGGGTTGGGGAGTACGTGGCTGCAGCAATTGCAGGCGTCTACTCCCTCGAAGATGGACTGAGGTTGGCCGTAACCCACCATGATTGCGCCGAGTTCGAGCAATCGGCGCGGGCGATCGACTATGGCAGGCCGCAACGTCGGTTGTTGTCGCCCAGGCGCGAGCGCGTATTCGAAGCGAATGAGACGCCCGATGCCGACTACTGGCTCGAACGGCACCATGGCGCGCAGGGATCAACCGAAGGGACAGCGCTCCTGGCCGCGCAGGGCTACCAGGCGATCCTCGCCATGGGCACTGCGCCGGCGGGTACCGAGGTCATCGCTTCACTGGACGAGGACCAGAACGTTTGGGATGTGTTGCTGAACGGCGTGGCGAAATTGTATGTTGCGGGCTTGCCCATCGACTGGGCTGGCTTCGATCGCGATTATCCACGTCGCAAGGTCAGTTTGCCCACGTATCCATTTGAGCGTCAACGATTCTGGGTTGAGGAGGCGAGGGCGACCCCGGCGGCAGCCGCGGTTGAGTTGCTCTATGAAATCGACTGGCGGTCAGTCCCGGCAACACCGCACGCAACCAGCTCGGCATCGTTCCTCATCCTGGCTAATGCAAGCGAACTCGGCGCAGAACTGGCGCGATTGCTTCAGGAGCGTGGCCAGGGCTTTGTCCTGGAAGATGCCCGTGCGGTGCCCTGGTCATCGCCCGATGGTGTGGCCGCACGTCTTGAACAAGCGTGCACGCGGTTGCCCTGTACCGACGTCGTGTTCCTGGCAGGGCTGGACGGCGATGCAGGAGAGGGCCGTGCGGCTGCCGCCGAGCGCTGGACGGTGGCCTTGTTGCACCTGGCCCAGGCGATAGCGGCGCGTACGCCGATCGCAAAGTTGCACGTCGTGACACGTGGCGCGGTGAGACTTGCCAGCGAGCGGATCGATCCGGCAATGACCGCGCTGTGGGGATTGGCCCGCGTCATCGCTCGCGAAAATCCTGGGCTGGCGGGTTGCACGCTCGATGGCGGCGCTGACTTGACCGCGGACGCATTGTGGCAAGTGTTGACATCGAACGACGGCGAGACGGAGGCAGCCTGGCGCGAAGGCGTCTGGCACGTGCCACGCTTGCGACAGGGAATTGCTGCAGGAGCAGCGGCGTGGCAGCCCTCCCCTGAAGGGACAGATCTCATCAGCGGCGGGCTGGGCGCACTTGGCTTGCGAACAGCCCGGCGTCTCGTGGAACGCGGGGCGCGGCATTTGCTGTTGCTGAGTCGACACGGACTGGACTCAGGAGCTAATGGCGATTTGCGTACCGAAGAGCGTCGTCGCGCCGTGGAGGAATTGCAGGCGTGTGGGGCAACCGTGAAGATAGCTGCCGTCGATGTCGCGGACAGACAGGCCCTGGCGGCGCTCCTGTCGCAGGTCGACCCGGCCCGGCCGCTACGTGGTGTGTTCCATGCCGCAGGCTTGCTGGAAGACGGAGTGCTGCACAATCAGAACTCGGCGCGGCTAGCTCGGGCTTTTGCCGCCAAGGTGTGGGGAGCGCAACACCTCGACGAGTTGACCCGCGATTGTGTGCTCGAGCAGTTCGTGCTGTTCAGTTCAGCCGCGGCGGTGCTGGGCTCGGCGGGCCAAGGTCCCTATGCGGCTGCCAATGCGTTCCTGGATGGACTGGCGCACCGGCGTCAATCGCAGGGACTACCAGCCGCCACTATCAACTGGGGCCCGTGGGCCGAAGCGGGCATGGCGGCGACGGGCGAGCAGCGGCGCTGGTCTCAATCCGGAGTGCAGCATCTGTCAACTGCCGCGGCACTGGATGCGTTCGAACGTATCATGGCAAGCCAGCGCGTCCAGACTCTGGTGATAAGGGCGCACTGGCCGCAACTGGCAGGCGCGGCCGGCCCTGCGCCGCTGTTTAGCGAACTGGTCGAGCATAGTGCCCCCTTGCTGACCTGGCCACAGCGCTTGCAGCAACTGCCGAACGGGCAGCACGCCGGACTGATCGCGAAAGAAGTTCGAGCAACGGTTGCTGCGGTGCTCGGTTTGCGGGCCGAAGAAGTGCCGACCGACACCGGCTTTTTCGACCTGGGGCTCGACTCGCTGATGACCCTCGACCTTCGGAACCGACTGCAAAGGCAAGTGGGTGATGCCCCAGTACTATCCTCCACTCTCGTGCTCGATCATCCCACGCTGACGCGGCTCACGGGCCACCTGACGCAACTGTTGCTCCATGAGAATAGCGTGCCCTCATCGGCCGGCGTGCGTGGGCGAGCCCTGGCCGAGTCAATTGCCATCATCGGAGTTGCGGCCCGCTTTCCAGGCGCTGTGGACGCGGACGCGTTCTGGAAGCTGCTGCATTCAGGCGCCGATGCGATTACCGAAGCGCCGAGGCAGCGCTGGGACTGGCAGGTCTTCCGCGATGACCATGGCCATGCCGACGCGAGACTGCGCTGGGCCGGCTTGTTGACGGAAGTGGATGGGTTCGACGCCAGCTTTTTTGGCATCACGCCGCGCGAGGCAGTGGCCATCGATCCGCAACATCGCCTGGTGCTGGAAACGGCGTGGGAGGCGCTAGAAGATGCAGCCCTGGCGCCAGCCACATTGCTGGGCAGCGACACCGGGGTGTTCCTGGGGCTGAGCACCAATGATTATGCCGCGCAGGCGGCAGCAGGCTCATCGCCATGGGAAGGCTATTTCGCGATTGGCAACGCCTTGAGTGCAGCCGCTGGTCGGCTGGCGTACACATTGGGTCTACAAGGGCCGGCGCTGGTCGTCGACACGGCCTGCAGCTCCTCGCTGGTGGCGATTCATCAGGCCTGCGGCAGCTTGCAGGCGGGCGAGTGCGGCCTGGCCCTGGCGGGTGGAGTCAACCTGATCCTCAACCCACTGTTGACCCGCACGCTCAGCCAGGCGGGTATGCTTGCGGGCGACGGCCGCTGCAAGACGTTCGCCGCCGACGCCGACGGCTACGTGCGCGGCGAGGGCTGCGGCATCGTTGTGCTCAAGCGTCTCAATGACGCGCTGCGCGACGGCGATCAGATCCTTGCGGTGATCCGCGGCAGCGCAGTCAATCAGGACGGCCGTTCGGGCGGCCTCACGGTGCCAAACGGGCCGGCACAGGAAGCTGTGATTCGTGCAGCCTTGTCGGCCGCGGCGGTAGCGCCGCACGAGATCGACTATGTCGAGGCGCACGGCACGGGCACCAGCCTGGGGGACCCGATCGAGGCACAGGCCCTGGCCGCGGCGCTCGGTGCGGGCCGTTCCGCCGACCGCCCCTTGCTGATGGGCTCGGTGAAGACCAACATCGGCCACCTCGAGTCCGCGGCGGGCATCGCTGGCCTCATCAAGGTAGTGCTGGCGCTCCGGCACGAAGAGATACCCCAACACCTGCACTTCACGACGCCGAGTCCCCACATCCCGTGGTCGACGCTGCCCGTGCAAGTCACTGGGACGGCACTGCCCTGGCCCCGAGACGCCGCACGCCGCCGCCTTGCCGGCATCAGCTCGTTCGGTTTTGTCGGCACCAACGCCCATCTCATTGTCGAAGAAGCACCAGTACAGCCAGCCAAAGTGGCAGATGGGTCGCCGACTTCCCACTACCTGTTGACTCTTTCGGCAAAAAGCCCGCAGGCGTTGCGTGAGCTGGCACGACGCCACGCCAGGTGGCTGAGTGAGCATCCACAAGCGGAGCTTGCCGACGTTGCCCTCACGACCGGAGTGGGCCGCAATCACCTGGCCCATCGCGCTGCTTTGGTTGTGGAATCTGTGACCGAGGCACGGACCTTGCTATCGGCCCTGGAGAAGGATTCGCCAGCACCAGGTCTTTACTCTCGAGTTCGCTCGACTCCCAGAATAGCGTGGCTCTTCACCGGCCATGGAGCGTTGCCGCGCGAATGCCTCGAGTATCTGTATCGTGCTCATCGTCGTTTCCGCGCCACGCTCGACGATTGTGCTGTCGCGTTGGCGAAAACGAATGGGCAGCCTTCCGCGCTGTCTTCCTGGGAGGATCTGACCCTCGCACAGCGGTGGTTCGCCGCGCAGGTGGCAGTGGCCCGGATGTGGCTCCACTGGGGCATGAAACCGGAACTGATACTTGGTGACGGCACCGGCGAAATTGCCGCGGGCTGCGTGAACGGGCAATTCTCACTCGCCGAGGGACTGGCATTGCTCGAAGCCCAGCCTGCTTCCATCGAGCCTCATCCATCACAATGGGCCACTCTCGACAATCGCACAGGCGCTCTGGTCGAGACGGGACAGGTACTATCGTTGCCGACAGCCCACCCGTTGACTGTCGAACGAGCCCTTGAGCTGTTGGCAGCAAAGGGCTGCACTCTCCTTGGCCTGGTTGGCTCGGCAGCGCTGGCATTGCCCGAGGAAATAGCGCACCTCGACCTTATGGGAGATAGTCGGTCTGAGAGCGACGCGCTCGCGCAATGGTATACCGCAGGAGGGCAGCTCAACTTCATCGCCT
>JBFWSD010000371.1:0-6602 GCA_050248575.1 Gemmataceae bacterium | reverse complement strand
AAGGTGTGCAAGGAACCGATGGCCGTCTTCGATCTCTTTCCAACCTTCGCCAAGCTGGCGGGCGCTCCCTTGCCCGCCGATCGGGTGATCGATGGCCGCGACCTCGGTCCGCTGCTCGCGGGCAAGACACTGGAAAAAATCCTACACGAGGTCCTCTACTTCTACAGTTTCACCCATCTGCAAGCCGCGCGCGCCGGCAAGTGGAAGCTGGTGCTGCCCCGACCGGCCCGGCCCGAATGGTGCGGCTGGTCGGCGGGCAAGATCGATGCGGTCGATGCGGCGCAGCTCTTCGATCTCGAGACCGACATGGGCGAGACCACTAATGTTGCCGGCAAGCATCCGGACGTGGTGCGGCAGCTCATGACTCTGATCGACAAGGGCCGCGCCGAGCTTGGTGACTACAACCGGATCGGCGAAAGCCAGCGATTCTTCGACAAGGGCCCGCGCCGCAGCGAGAGCAAACGCTGGCTGCCCTGAACGCGGTCATTGTCGGCCCGCCCGCAGCCGATAGAACATGTCGAGACACCTTGAACCATTATCCCCGGTGAGAGAGCCATGATTGCGATTTCGAAGATGGCGGCGGCGGTGCAGCCTTCCGCCACGCTGGCGGCTGGCGCCAAGGCCAAGCAGATGAAGGCCGAGGGCATCCACGTTCACGACTTCAGCCTGGGCGAGCCCGACTTCAACACCCCGGAGCATATCTGCCAGGCCGCCATCGAAGCCATGAAAACGGGCCAGACCCATTACACTGCTGCCTCCGGCACGCTCGAGATTCGCAAGGCCATCGCCGAGTGGTACGGCAAGACGTATGGCTTGCCGTGCGCGGCCGACCAGGTCATCGTCAGCAACGGCGCCAAGCATTCGATCCACAACGCGCTGGCCGCCACGGTCGGCCCGGGCGATGAAGTCGTCATTCCCACGCCGTACTGGGTCAGTTACAGCGACCTCGTGCAGATGACGGGGGCAACGTACACGCTGATCCCGACCACGCACGAGACCGGCTTCAAGATGTCGCCCGCCCAGCTCGAGAAGGCCATCACGCCGAAGACGCGCCTGCTCATGCTGAACTCGCCCTCCAACCCGACGGGGGCTGTCTACACGCGGCAAGAACTGGAGGCGATCGCCGACGTTGTCCTCGAAGCCAAGATCGCGGTCCTCTCCGATGAGATCTACGAGCAGCTCGTCTACGGCGACGCGAAGGCCACGTGCTTCGCGACCTTGCGGCCCGGGCTGGCGGAACAGACCATCACCATCAGCGGGCTGAGCAAGACCTATGCGATGACCGGCTGGCGGCTGGGCTGGTCGGTCGGCCCCAAGCAGGTGATCGCCGCCATGGGCAACGTGCAGAGCCAGCAGACCAGTTGCCCGTCGAGCATCACGCAGCACGCGGGCATCACCGCCCTCAAGGGGGACCAGAAGTGCGTCGAGGACATGCGCAAGGAGTTTGCAGCGCGCCGAGACCTGGTACACCAGCGGCTGACCGCCATCCCGGGCATCATCTGCCCGAAGCCCGAAGGGGCCTTTTACATGTTCTTCAACGTGGCCTCTTATTTCGGCAAGACCATTGGCGGCAAGAAGGTGACCGATTCGCTCACGTTCTGCACCGTGGTGCTGGAAACGGCCCATGTCAACCTGGTAGCCGGGGCGGCCTTCGGCGCCGAAGGCTACGTCCGCCTGTCGTTCGCCAACAGCCGCGCGGAACTCAACGCCGGCCTCGATAAGCTGGCCAAGTTGCTCGAAGGGGCCAAGTAAGGGAGAAGAAGCCCGGCTTCTGGGTTTTCCGCGATTTTCTCGCTCCCGAGGATCCAAGAAGCCGGGCTTCTACTGTCATTTTCGCCGAGCAAACTGGCCTGGACAGGGCTGCGCACTTCTGGCATAGCCCCCTCTCCACGTTCCATCTGCGACGAGGGAGGAAAGACATGCGGCGACGCAAGGTCTGGGCAGTCCTGCTGGCCCTGTTGCTGGTTGCTTCCGGCAGCGTACGTGCCGGCGACGACGACGAAGATGGCGAGCCCCCCGCGCGCAGCGGCTGGTTCGCGCGCTGGTTCGGCGGCTCTGAAAAGAAACCTGAGCCCAAGAAGAAACCGAAGAAGAAGAACAAGAAATCGACCGAGGAACACCGGGCCGAGAAGCCCGCCGAGCTGCCCTCGTTGAATGACCAGCTTGCCGAGATTCGCAGCCGCGCCAAGGCCAACTATTTTCGCCGCCTGGAAGTCTGTATCCGGCTTCAACAGATCGCCATCGACACCCAGGACGACGAGCTCCTGCGCGACGTCAAGGTCCTGCAGAAACGCGTCTGGGATGCCTGCAGCCGCCACCTCGATCTCAAGCAAGAATTTGATCCGTTTGAATCGGATGAGGACATTCTCGATCGCCATCTGGGCGAGGCCGACCGCGATCGGCAGGACGAACGGGTCCTGACCGGGCCGCTGCGCGACCTCGTGGACCCGGTCGCTGCGGAGGACAGGCCATGAAAGTGTACCTCTGGATTGCCCTTGCGAGCTGTAGTCTGGCCACGGGCTGCTTCGGCTTGCCCATCAAGTCGATGATGATGCCCGAGACCGAACCGTGTGTGCCAAATGCTCCGGAACCGGTCCGCGCCGACGACATCACGGTCGACAACGCCCATCAAAAAGCCAGGCAGCTTGCTGCCGAGCTCGATCGCGCGGAACTCGAGGGAGAATCCAAGCCGAAGAGCAGTGACCAAAGCAAGTCCAAGGCTGCCAAGAAACGCTGATTGCCCCACGCGGTAGCGCGCCGCCCGGTGCCCAGCTGCGCGCAGCTGGCAACACCCATTTACATTCCTCGGCCGGTTCTGCTAGACTCGCGAATCCACATGGAAGTTACGTGGGTTCTCGAGGAAAGGAGTGCCTCATGGCCGAGACCAGACCCGCTCCCGCCATTGCCATTTTTGGCAGAGACCAGGTAGCCGACGGCGAAAGCCGGGGCTGCTATCTCTGGCCCCCGGGCTACGCGGCCGCCGTCACCGCCGCAGGAGGCAATCCGGTCCAGCCCGAACCACTCCAGCCCGGGCAAACCTGGGACGAACTCCTCAACGCCGTGCAAGGCATCCTCTTCCTCGGCAACGATGGCGGCAAATCCACCTTCGAAGAGGAACGGCTCGTCCGCGCCTGCGAACGGCAACGCATCCCGTTTCTCGGCGTTGATGCGGGCATGCATCTGATCAACCAGGCTTTCGGCGGCAACATTCATACCGATCTGCCCAAGGAACTGCCCCAGGCCTTGCAGCACCGCCATCCTCCGGAAAAAGGGCTGCGGCACGCCATCATGGTCGAGCCGAACACGCGCATCTCCACCATGTACGGCGAGGGAGAAATCGTCGTCAACAGCGAGCACCGCTGTGCGATCAATCAGCTCTGCAAGGGCTTCCTGGTCACGGCGCGTGCCCTCGACGGCGTCATCGAGGCCATCGAATACGAGACCGAACGCTGGTTCTGCATCGGCGTGCAGTGGCACCCCGCCTCGGCCAGTGCGTCGGGTCTGGACATCCAGCTCTTCCGCGGTCTCGTCGAGGCTGCCCAGGAGCGCTTCGCCGAAGCCACCAGCGATGTGAGCGCTGCGGCCTGACGGCGATTTTCTGTGTCTCAATGACACATAGACAATTGAGGAGTATTTTCATCCAGGACTTGCCGTCGGGGGCCGGATCGCCGATAGTAACCGCACAACTTGATTTCGACCCCCCAGGGGACGCCGCGGACACCTCTTCGACCTCTACCACGGCGTTCCCTATCTTTTTGCGCGCCGTGCCCAGGATCAGTAGTTGAGGCCGCTCTTGCGGATGTGCACCATGGGCTGCCCGGTCTCGCTCAGCACCTTGCCCCCGGTGACCTGGCCGATCAGCAGTTCATGATCTCCCGCCGGGAAGCGCTCGACCACGCGGCATTCGAGGAACGCCAGGGCGTCGTTCAGCACGGGCGGTGAGCCCGCCGGGCGGCTCACGTCCAGCCCTTCGAAGGCGGGCTGACCCGGCGCGAAGCCCTTGCCGAAGTGAATCAGTATGTTTGTCTGCGTCGAGTCGAGGATGTTGACCATGAAGCGGGCACCCGGCTTCAAGTGATTGACCAGGTCGCGCTCGCGCTTGATCGCCACGCTGATCTGCGGCGGCTCGAACGAGCATTGCTGCAGCCAGCTGGCCAGCATGCCGGTCTCGTGGCCGCTGGCCGACAGTGTGACGATGAACAGCCCGCTGGGAATCCGCCCGAGGGCCGCCGCCAGGGGCGGTGTCTCGTGATGCTCGCTCATGTCTTTCTCCCCGTCTTGAGTGGGCGGCCCACCAGTTTCTCGACACTCTCCACCTTCGCGGCCAGCCGGCCCTTTGCGCCCTTGCGACTGTCCACCTTCATCGTCACACTGATCCGCTCGCAATCGACGGCCAGCGCCTCGTGACACTTGCGGACGACGTCGAAGACCTCGTCCCACTCTCCTTCCAGGATCGTGCCCATGGCGTGCAGCTCGTAGTCGAGCCCGCTCTTCTCGATGATCGCGAGGCAGCGCGCCACGTACGGCGCCACGCTCTCTCCCTTGCCCATCGGCGCCATGCTGAACTCGAGCAGGACCATCTTCACCTCCTCTACTGAGCCTCCTGCCATCTTCACGATTACCGGCCGAACTGACAAGGTAGTCACTTGTCACTGGTCATTGGTCACTGGTCACTGGTCATTGGTCACTGGTCACTGGTCATTGGTCACTGGTCACTGGTCATTGGTCACTTGTCACTTGTCACTTGTCACTTGTCACTTGTCACTTGTCACTTGTCACTTGTCACTTGTCACTTGTCACTTGTCACTTGTCATTGGTCATTGGCAAGTGACAAGTGACCAATGACATCTCAAGTGACCAGTGACCAATGACAAGTGACCAATGACATCTCAAGTGACAAGTGACAAGTGACAAGTGACCAATGACATCTCAAGTGACAAATGACAAGTGACATCTCAACTCATACAGTTCACACATGAGCGTTGAAGAAGTTCTGTCCCCGGCAGAGGAGCGTTTCGAGCGCTGGCGGAAGCTGAGCGGTATCGTGCTCGGGCCGATCGCCTTTTTCGCGACCTACTTTCTCACCGCCGGCCAGCCGCTCTCCGAAGAAGCACGCCGGCTCACGGCAATCCTGGCCGGCGTGGCCGTTTTCTGGATGACCGAGACGCTGCCCTTGCCGGTCACGGCAGTCTTCGGCGCGGTGGCTTGCGTGCTGCTCGGGGTCGCCGACGCCACCACAGTGTTTGCCCCCTTCGCCGATCCGATCATCTTCCTGTTCCTGGGCAGCTTCATCCTGGCGCGGGCCATGACGGCGCACGGGCTCGATCGCCGTATTGCCCTGGGCTTCCTGTCGCTCAGGTGGATCGGCGCCAGCCCGGGTCGCTTGCTGGCCGGGCTCGGTCTCATCACGGCCCTTCTCTCGATGTGGGTGAGCAACACGGCGACGACCGCCATGATGACCCCGATCGCCCTGGGCATCTTGCTGGCCTTGCAGCCCCGTGGCCCCGATGAAGAACCGGTGGTAAGAGCCACTCCTTTCGCGACCAGCATGTTGCTGATGATTGCTTACGGCGCGTCGATCGGCGGCATCGGCACGCCGGTGGGCTCGCCGCCCAACTTGATCGGCCTGCGTTTCCTTCGCGAGGCGGGCACCAACATCAGCTTCTTCGAATGGATGTCGCTCACGGTCCCCATGCTCGTGCTCATGTGGGGCGTGCTCTTCATATTGCTGTTTGTCTTGAACCCTGCCCGCCGCGAATCGGGAGTGAACAAGGAAGAGCTGGCCGACTATCTGCAAGCCCAGCAGCAGGCCCTGGGCGCTTGGACCGCGGGCCAGCGCAACACGCTGCTTGCCTTCGGGCTGGCGGTGACGCTCTGGATGCTGCCCGGCGTGCTGGTGTTGCTCCTGCCCGACAAGAATCCGTGGGTGCTGTTCTTCAAGCAGCGTTTCCCGGAAGCGGTGGTGGCCCTCCTGGCAGCCGGGCTGCTCTTCGTGCTGCCCATCGACGTGCGCGCGGGCAAGTTCACCATGAACCTGGCCGAGGCGATGCGCATCGACTGGGGCACCCTCTTCCTGTTCGGCGGCGGGCTCACACTCGGATCGCTGATGTCGGACCTGAAGGTGGCCGACTGGATCGGCAAAGGGGTCACGAACACTTTCGGGGCGGGCTCGCTGTGGGGCTTGACCGCCGTATCGGTCGCTCTCGGCATCGCCTTGAGCGAAACCTCATCCAATACGGCGTCGGCCAACATGCTGGTGCCGCTGGTGATCCCACTGGCGCTGGCGGCGAAGGTGTCGGTCGTGCCCCCCGCGCTGGGGGCGTGTCTTGGGGCCAGCTACGGCTTCATGCTGCCCGTGTCGACGCCGCCCAATGCCATTGTCTACGGCACCGGGCTCGTGCCCATCACGCGCATGGTCCGGGCCGGCATCCTCTTCGACATCCTTGGTTTTCTCATCATCGTGATCGGACTGCGCGTGCTCTGCCCACTGCTGGGATGGGCGTAGCGATTCTCGATTTTGGATCTCGCAACGGACAGACAAACCTGACACGTACTTTTCCCCGGCCCGGCGTAGCATTATGGGAAACTAGCCCGCTGCGCAA
>JBFWSD010000370.1:0-6622 GCA_050248575.1 Gemmataceae bacterium | reverse complement strand
AAATCATCACGGCCCCCCTCGAAAAGAAACACTCTCTCAATAGCTATGCCAGCGCCACGCCGGCCACCGACGGCAAGCATGTCTGGGTCGCCTTCCTCAAGAACACCACCATCTGGATGGCCTGCTTCGACTTCGAGGGCAAGGAAGTCTGGAAGCTGTCGCCGGGCAAGTTCTTTTCCAAGCACGGCTTCTGCTCGACGCCGATCCTCTACAAGGACACGGTGATCCTGAACGGCGACCAGGACGCGGAAGCCTGGATCGTGGCCCTCGACAAGGAAACGGGCAAGGAACGCTGGCGCACCGATCGCCCCAACAAGACGCGCTCCTATTGCACGCCGATCTTGATCGAAGCGGCGGGCCGCAAGCAGCTCGTCCTGTCCGGCTCGAAGTGCATTGCCAGCTACGATCCCGACACGGGCAAGCAGTGGTGGATCATCGACGGCCCGACCGAGCAGTTCGTGGCCAGCCTGGTCTTCAACAAGGGCATCCTGTTCATGACGGCGGGCTACCCCACCTATCACATCATGGGCATCAAGCCGGACGGGCTGGGCAACGTCACCAAGTCGCACGTGCTCTGGCACAATCAAAAGGCGATGGCCTACGTGCCCTCGCCCATCGCGCATGGCGACTACTTCTTCATGGTGAATGACAACGGCTTTGCCAGCTGTTATGAAGCCAAGACGGGCGAACAGATGTGGAAGGAACGGCTCGGGCGACATCACAGTGCCAGCCCGGTGCTGGCCGAGGGCCGCCTCTACTTCATCGACGACGACGGCCAGACTTTTGTTCTCGAGGCCAGCCCCAAGTTCAAGCAGATCGTCCGCAACGATCTGGAAGACGAAGCCTATGCTTCGCCCGCCATCTCGCAAGGGCAGATGTTCATTCGCACCTTGCATCACCTGTACTGCATCGGCAAGTAAGCAGGAGTCCACGACGCGCCATGTCCACCACGCCCTCCGAGAGACCGCTGCTCGATCCGCGCGAGGTGGATCGGCAGGTGGAGACGGATCTGTGGTGGGGCTCCTATGCTGGCCGCACCATGGCGCCCGTGTTCCTGCTTTGCCTGTTGCTGACGGTGGCCGTGTCCCTGGCGGTCTTCATCATCTGGGACGACCGTTTTGCCCATCCGCAAATCATGTGGCACGCCACGGTAGTGCCCCTTGGGCTGTTGTGGCTGATTGTCCTTGGTCGGTGGCTCTATCGCACGCTCACCTGGAGTTATCGGCTCACGAACCAGCAACTGTACCGTGACACCGGTTTCTTGCACATGGCCGATGGCGCGGTGGCCCTGAAAGAAATCGTCCAGGTAAACGTGCACGCCAGCCTGATCGAACGCACGCTGGGAGTGGGGCGGCTCGAAGTGGTCACCGACGACGGCAAGGCCGCTCTCTCGCTGGCGGGCATCCACGATCCGGAATGGGTGGCCCGCCTGATCCGGGGCACGGCGGACTCCCGGCGCATCCGGCCGAATTGAACTCAGGTCTCCTGAATGAGGACGACAGAAAAATTCACGTCATCTCCATCCAGTGTTGCGTCGATGAAGTTCAGCCAGAAGGGCTCCAGTTCCTCGACCGGGATGCAATTCTGCACGAGCAAGGTGTCGCGTAGCATCATCAAGTCGGCGCGGCCGCCGGCCTGACGCTCGTTCCAGTCCAGGAAATAGGCGAGTATGGTGTAGAAGTTGGCGACGCTCGAACTGAGCAAATAGACTGGCTCACGCTGATCCAAATCAATCACGACCAGGCGACCGGTCCCTTCCTCGATACTGAGCCAGCCTCCGCCCTGCAAATACTCCTGGTCAGCGAGGTGCCAGAAGCGCCGCCAGTCGGCCGGCATATCGCCGATCAGATAGCTCTGCTCGAGATCGCGGCCCCAGATGGCGGCCAGCGGCGTGAGGGAACCACTGAAATGCAGGTGGATGTCGTTATAGCAGTAGATGGTGACTCCAAGGGGAAGTCCGAATTGCCGAAGGAGTCGTGCCGCATCCACGGGCAACTCAGGGGGTGGATCGGGGAATGAAACCGGCCGCAGCGCTCCAGGCCAGCGCTGCGCAAACATTGCGGCCGTGCACGGCTGCATGGGCCTGCCTCACGCGGTCCGGTCCTGGATGGCAAACGACTCGGGCAACTCCGCCTTGGCGATCACCACCACGCCCTGATCGGTGACGAAGAAGCCGCGCTGGCGATCGTGATCGAGGTCGTAACCGATGGTCGTGTGCGGCGGCACGATCACGTCTTTGTCGATGATGGCCCGGCGGATGCGGGCGTGGCGGCCGACGTCGACGTTGTCGAACAGGATCGAGTCTTCGATGAGGGCATAGGAGTTGACGCGCACGCGCGGCGAGAGTACGCTGCGGCGCACGTGGCCGCCGGAGAAGAAGCAGCCCTGGCACACCCTGCTGTCGTGCGCCTCGCCGCGGCGGGCATAGCCGCGCGGGCCATCCCCCGAGAACACGAACTTGGGCGGCGGCAACTGCAACTGGTGCGTGTGGATCGGCCATTCCTCGTCGTACAGGTTCAGCACCGGGTCGACGTCGACCAGGTCCATGTTCGCCTGGTAGTAGGCGTCGAGCGTGCCCACGTCGCGCCAGTAGGCGTCCGCCTTGCGGTTCTTGTCGCGGAAACGATAAGCGAACACCTTGTGCGTCTCGATCATCGAGGGGATGATGTTCCGCCCGAAGTCGTGGGCGCTGTCGGGCCGCGTCGCATCCTGGCAGAGCAGTTCGTACATCGGCCGGGCCGTGAATACATAAATCCCCATCGAGGCCAGGCACTGTTTCGGATTGTCTGGCATGGGGGGCGGATTCTTCGGTTTTTCGAGGAAGCGGACGATGTTGTACTTGTCATCCACGAACAGGATGCCGAACTCGGAGCCCTCCTCGACCGGGACGGGGATGCAGCCCACGGTGACGTCGGCCCCTTGCTCGATGTGAGCCCGCACCATGTCAAGGTAGTCCATCTTGTAGACGTGATCGCCGGCCAGGATGAGAACGTAGCGCGGGTCTTCCTTCTCGATCGAGTAGATGTTCTGGTAGATGGCGTCGGCGGTGCCCTTGTACCAGTTTTCGTCGATGCGTTGCTGCGGGGGCAGGACCTCGATGTACTCGTCGAGCTGCGAGGAGAGGAAGGACCAGCCGTAGTGGATGTGGCGGTCGAGGCTGCGCGCCTTGTATTGCGTGAGCACCAGGATGCGTCGCAGCCCGCTGTTGAGGCAGTTCGACAGGGTGAAGTCGATGATGCGATAGAGCCCGCCGAAAGGGACGGCCGGCTTGGCGCGATCACGCGTCAGGGGCTCGAGCCGCGTCCCCTTGCCGCCCGCCAGGATCAAGGTCAACACGTCTTTCACAAGAGATTCCTCCGTGCGTTCCAGCGACGCTGCATCATCCACGATAGAAGAACGACGATCAAGAAGCTACGAAGGATGAATATGGATTCTGGCGGGAACGGCGCAGGCGCGGCCAGCGATTCCTGGCGAAGCGTCCGCGGATTGGGGGCGATGTACTTGCCTAGCTTGCCTGGTTGAGCGCGGGCTGCAGGAGAACGGAAAAATCGGTCCAGCCGGCAAGGTTCTGTTCCGATCAATAATACAACGGCCCGCCCGCTTCCGGGCCGCGCCCGCTCCCGCTTTTCCAGGAGACAAGGATGGCTGTCTGGCGAAACGTGGCAAGCATGCTGGCCCTCTTCCTCACTGCCGCCTCCCTGTCGGCACAGACCTACCCGCTCGTCGAGAAGATCGAGGCGGGCGATTGCTATCAGTATTCCCTCGACATGCATTTGACCGGCGATCTGCACCTGCAGCACAAGGGTAAGACGGTCACCGCCAAGCTGTCGGCCACCGCCACCCATGTTTTCCCCGAACGCATCCAGGACGCAGATGCCAGTTGCGTGCGCAAGGTCGCGCGTGTCTACGAGACCGCGCAGGCCGTGATTGTGGTGGGAGATGGCCGGTCGAAGCGCGGTCTGCGCGAAGATCGTTGCCTGATCGTGGTTGAACGGCCCGAGGAACAGACGCTGACCTATTGTCCGAAAGGGGCCCTCACTCGCGAAGAGCTCGAACTGACCGACGGCCACATCGATACGCTGGCCCTGACCGGCCTGCTGCCGGGCAAGGAAGTCAAGCTGGGCGAAACCTGGCCGATCGCTCCCGTCGTGGTCCAGGCGCTCTGCCACTTCGACGGGCTGCATGAGCACAACGTCACGGGCAAGCTCGTCGCGGTCAAGGATGGCAAGGCCCATCTGCACATCAGCGGCAAGACCAGCGGCATCGAACTCGGCGCCCTCGTCAAGGTGACCATCGATTCGACCTGTGTCTTCGATCTTCAGGAGAAGACACTGCTTGGGGTCACGTGGAAACAGAACGACGAACGCGAGGCGGGCCCGGTCAGCCCGGGCTCGAGCTTCGAGCTCATTTACGAGGTGAAGCGCAAGCGCATCGACGAGCCAAAGGTGCTGTCTCCGATCGCGCTCATTTCGGTGCCGGAAGGCTTCGATCCGCCCGCCATCCTGACGCAGCTCTATTTCGCCGAAGAGGGTGTGCCTTATCGATTCCTGTACGATCGGGGCTGGCACATCACGGGCAACACGGGCGAACATCTGGTGCTTCGCTATCTCGATCGGGGCGATTTCATCGCGCAAGCGGCCCTGGTGGTTGGCCCCAAGGCGGCGGCGGGCGAACACATGAGCCCCGAGACCTTCAAACGCCTGATCGCCGAAAACTCCGGGCTGGAAATCGAACAGGAACTGCAAGTCGGCGAGGTGCCCACTTCCGAGGAGGGCCGCTGGATCTATCGCGTCTCGTTGCTGGGCAGCCTGGAAGGCCTCAAGGTGCTGCAGAACTACTACGTGCTGGCCGGCAGCGAGGGGCATCAGGTGATGGCCACCTTCACGCTGTCTCAGGTCAACGTGGAAAAGGTCGGCACCAAGGACCTGGTGCTGGTCGGCAGCCTGGAACTGCCCCCCTACGAAAAGTCGCGCTGAGAAATAGCGATCCTGTTCACTCTCGAATGTTGGATGTTCGGGTCCGAGTTCGCCGCTCAATCCCGAACATCCAACATCGAACCCTACTTCGTCGCCAGGGCCGGTTCCACGTCGGGCGACGGCGTCAGTTTCGCCGCGTTGCTGGCAGCGATCTGCTGCCGCAGGGCAATCCGATTGATCACCTGCAGGAATGCCTGGGCACTGGCCTCGATGATGTCGGTCGACACGCCGCGGCCCCGGAAGATCTTGCCGTTGTACAGCACTTCGACCTGGGCCTCGCCCTGGGCGTCTTCGCCGACCGACACGCTGCGGACCTGGTAGTGACGCAGGGTCACGTCGATGCCGGTGATGCGTTCGATGGTCTGGAAGACCGCGTCGAGCGGGCCATCGCCGCAGGCCGCCTCTTGCACCTTGCGGCCATCCACGTGCTTGAGCACGACGGCGGCCGCCGGAATCGTGGCCGTGCCGGCGCTCGTGTGAAAGCTCTCCAGCGACCACACCACGGCCGGGCCATCGTGCAGGATCGATTCGGCCAGCGCCTCGATGTCCGCGTCGTAGATCTCCTTCTTGCGATCGGCCAGCGCCTTGAACTGGTCGAACAGCTTCTGGGTCTGGGCATCGTCGAGGTGGTAGCCCAGTTCGCGGACGCGTTCGCGCAGGGCGTGGCGGCCCGAATGCTTGCCCAGCACCAGCTCGGTGCGGACGAGTCCGACTTCCTCCGGCCGCATGATCTCGTAGGTGGAGCGTTCCTTGAGCAGCCCGTCTTGATGGATGCCGGCCTCGTGGGCAAAGGCGTTCTGGCCCACGATGGCCTTGTTCCGCTGTACGTGAATGCCGGTGATCGAAGACACGAGGCGGCTGGTCGGGCACAGCCGACGAGTATTGATGCCGGTTTCCAGGCCGAACTGGTCCTTGCGGGTCTTCACCGCCATGACCACTTCTTCCAGGGCGCAGTTGCCCGCCCGCTCGCCGAGGCCGTTGATGGTGCATTCGATCTGGCGGGCCCCTTCCTTCAGGGCCGTCAAACTGTTCGCCACCGCCAGGCCAAGGTCGTTGTGGCAATGGACGCTGATCACGATGTTGTCGATACCGCGGACGTTCTTCTTCAGGTGGCGGATGGCCTCGGCGAACTGCCCGGGCACGGCGTAGCCCACGGTGTCGGGGATATTGATGGTGGTCGCGCCGGCCTCGATGGCCTTCTCGACCACCTCGGCCAAGAAGTCGAGCTCGGTGCGGGCCGCGTCCTCGGGCGAGAACTCGATGTTCGCGCAGTAGTCCTTGGCCCGCTTGATTCCTTCGACGGCCCGCTTGACGATCTCTTCCTTGGCCATCTTGAGCTTGAATTCGCGATGGATGGCACTGGTGGCCAGGAAGACGTGGATGCGCGGGTTGGGCGAATCCTTGAGGGCTTCCCAGGCGCGATCGATATCGGCCTGGTTGCAGCGGGCCAGGCCGCAGATCTGCGGCCCGTGCACCTGGCGGGCCACTGCTTGCACCGCCTCGAAGTCGCCCGGCGAAGCGATCGGGAAACCGGCTTCGATGATGTCCACGCCCAGCTCCTTGAGCGCGTGTGCCACCTCGAGCTTCTCGGCCAGGTTCATGCTCGCACCCGGCGATTGCTCGCCGTCACGCAGGGTGGTATCGAA
>JBFWSD010000369.1:0-6622 GCA_050248575.1 Gemmataceae bacterium | reverse complement strand
CCACCAGGCTGTCGCCACTGCGCCCGACGCGAGCCCCCTGGGCCACGACGTGCAAGCTGGCGCCATCGCGGTCGGGCGGGAACAACCTGACCGGTTCATGCCCGGGGTCATGCTCCTGGCGAACCTCCTCGGGCAAACAAACGGGTGCGAGGCTACCCGACAAACTCGCTGTCACCCTCACGGGTGATCTGCTGTGGGACATAGACAAGAACTGTCAGGGGCCAGAAGTGGAGCAGCAGATTGTGCTCCGCTCGTCCCAGAAACCGGATGAACTCCGCATTAGTCGCCTGTGCCCCCAGCCAAAGGGAACTGGCCACCTCGGTGGTGAAAAAGGTGTTTGCCTGACGCGCCTTCTCTACTTTCAACAAGTCATTCCAGGCATCTTGCCCTTCCTTGCAATGCTTCCCGTTGGCCCGCTGATCAAAAGGGATGCGTGTCTTCGGAATCCCACGAGGGATTGCCCACAGCATTTCTCGCCAAAGCTTGTGCCAATCCTTTCCCTCGTCCATCTTGGGGTAACGGTCTCGCAGGAAGTTGCCGCACGGCCGCACCCTTTTATAGACAAAGCGTTTCACCTTTTTTGTTGTGTTGGTTTGTGGGTCATGCTCCTCAACTTCGCGGATGGCTTTCGGCTTTGCACCGGGCCACTTCGATTTGGATTCAACCTCGACCCACTCGGCTTCGTACACCGCATCCAGGATGCCTTGTAGCGATTTCTTGCTGAAACGGACTGTTGCCGAAGTGGAGGTCATGTTCTCGATGACTGGAATCGCATCTTTGGCATAATTCCTCTTGGTGGCCTTCATGTGCCTGACTTGCAGGATCAATCCGGCCAGCCCCGCCTTGTGCTGGGCGGTCGGCAGGTCGAACAGGTCGTACTTGACGACCACTTCCTTGATCGACGCGGCCCCGGCAGTTGCTTTGCCCATCAGTCGAGCCCTCCCAGTTCGGCAACCAGTTCCGGCTTGTCGCAGAAGCCGATGAGCGGGTGGTAGTGTTCGCTTTTCGCCACCGCATGTAGGACGGCAGGCGCTGGTCGCGGTCGCGGCCAAGCCAGCGCGGCACCGGGACGATCAGGCCATCCGTCGGTTGCCCACGATTCTGCAACTGCACGAAGTCAGGCACGTCGTTAGTCAGCACGGCCGAGATGGTGAAGTCCTCGATGTCGCGAAAACTATCCTCGTGCCCCATCGCATATGGCCCGCTTCGCAAGAAGCTGCTTAACTCGTCCGCGTGCGCGGGCGGCTGTGGCGCCGCGGCCAGCGCTTCCTCTAAGTCGATTTGGCTGATGCTCTCGTGCGCTGAGAGTTTGGTCAGGAATTCCTCGATCCCCGTCAGAGCCTCACCATCGTACGGATTCACGTCAGACCGGCCGTCGTCGTCGAAGGGCAGGTAGACCGCCACGGCCCCCGCCCCCGCGCGGAGCTTGCGGTCACGATGGCACCGGCCCATGCGCTGAATAAGCGAAGTGATTGGGCAGCGCTCCGTGATGAGAACGTCCGCGTCCATGTCCAGGCTCATCTCGCAGACCTGGGTGGTGATGGCCACTGCCGGTGGGCTATCCGCCCGGAACGCCTGCACCACGTGGTCGTGCATGTCCCTCCGGTCCTTCAACCGGAATCGGCTGTGGTAACAGAAAACCGGGACATGGAGTTTCAGCCGCCGGCATTCGAGATACGCCCGCTGCGCCCGTTTGACCTGGTTCACGACCCACATGACGCGCTTGTTGCCCTGAATTGCCTCTCGCACCAGCTTGAACGATTTTGGCTCGGCAATCTGCCGGAGTTGATAACGCGGCGCCGCGGCGATGGCCTGCAAGTCGTCAGGTCGCTCGTTGTATACTTTCAGGCCGCACTTTTGCAGTTGCTGTTGCTGTTCTTGACGAAGGGTAGCCGTCATGCACAGAACGGGCAGGTCAAACGCTTCCAAGAAGCCTTTCAGCGCCGAGAACATTGACCGGTCAAAGCTATGCACTTCGTCGATGACCAGAACCGAATCCGCTAGCACCGGGAGCATGCAGACCGGGCCATAAGAGTAACTGAGGAACGCCAGGAACTGATCCACGGTGGCCGAGAAGATCCGGCGCGACCAGTAACCGAGGGCGTACAGCCGGCGGTCCGTTTCGTAATCCAGCCCCTGACGAGGATCGTCCGGCTGATTGGAGAACATGTCTTGCAAGTCATAGGCGCTGGTGCCGTGCATCAAGGCGCTTTCCGGAGCCCAGGAGACGTAATCGCGGAAGCCTTCCTTGGCGGTGGCGCGGGTCGGGTACAGGAAGATGACCCGCGCGGCCGGCCGTTCGGCCAGCCGGGCTGCGATCCAGCGCCAGGCGGCAAGCGTTTTGCCGCTTCCGCATGGGGCGAGCAGCAATGCTCTGGCCGGCACCTTGGCGGGGTCCGAGCAATCTTCCTGAAACTGGTTCCATTTCCATTCCTTGCATTTGCCCTGGCGTTTCACTTCTGCGATGCGTTTGTCTATTACTTCCGACCAGATGAACGACTTGTCGCAGAGCGCCCGGTGCTCATCGAACAAGTGGCCAATCCAGGTCGCCAGCGGCAGCTTTTCGCGCCAGAGGCCGGAAGCGGCGGCATCGGCCGCGATCAGCGCCGCCCGCACCGCCCACAGCATACGCCGTCGGAGCTGGCATGCATCCTTATTCAATTGCTTCTTGAATGGGGCCAAGCGGCGATCCCTGAGTTGATCCCGAAGTGGCGTCAGCTCGAAAACTCCGTTGGCCAAGTTGCCCTTGGGATCCCGGTACCCCCAATAAACTTCAGTGGGGAACGCTGGCAACTCGGCTGGTAGTCCAAGCCGCCCAACGATGATCTCCAGCAAGCGACGAAAGTCCCCGTGGTCGTAGTAGACCCGGAAAGTCAGGGCTAGACCTTGCGGTTCGGCCAAGGTGTCCAGCTTGGCCTTGAGGTGATGGGAGATCACCGCGGCCAGCATTACATCTTCATCAATAGCGGGTGGGGTCCGCTTCTTGAGCCAGGCCGACACATTTTGTAGGCCGAGCCACAGGCCACTCAAGTGCTCGTGCCGGATGACTTGCTGACCTTGCCCGAGTAATGCCGATTGCATCCCATCATTTGCCTTGCCCCAGTCATGGAAGGAAGCCGAGGCCAGCAGGTTGACGTGGAATCTTGAGAACTGTTCATCGGGGATGCGGAAAAACCGCAGCCAAGCTTGACCGAGCCGCGTTGGCCTTCCTGGGACGCCGAACAGCCATTCTCCGGCATCCATCACGTCAAGCGTATGCTGCACCAAGGTGAGCCTGCGCTCGCCCTTCGGTGATTTGGCCAGCAATTCGGTCATGACTACCTCGGCCTCAACGGCACAAAGAACCCGCAA
This sequence comes from Gemmataceae bacterium, assembly GCA_050248575.1. Lineage (GTDB taxonomy): Bacteria > Planctomycetota > Planctomycetia > Gemmatales > Gemmataceae > JBFWSD01. Next base: position 3,271 of record JBFWSD010000369.1, on the reverse strand, counting down.
CCCATCTTCTTCCGACCGCCTAGCCCGTTCTCTTGCACACGGATCGATTCCTCAGCGGTCAGGCCGGTGACCTGCAAGCCGAAACCCACCACACGCCTGTCCTTGATTCGCATGACATGCCGGCGCGGTTTGCCGGCATGTGGCCCGTCATCAACAAGCGGAATGCCAGGGTCGCCACTGATTTCGAGCTTGTCCAACTCGCGCCGAACTCGTTCGAGGAACGAAGCTGGCTCCATGTAGGCGCGCGTGTCCGCGCGATCTTGACGGGAACTCCGCTTGATCGTGACCATCCTGGCCACGAGCGAAGGGGCGGGGACCAAAGCGCGAACTTGTGGGACGCCGAGGCGGATATGGCAGCCGTCCACATCGAGTGAACGCCCTGCAAGTGGGAGCACGACGGCGATCTGCTCGGCGGCGAGTCGGAGGCGCAGACGCGAACGCTGCCGGTCCAGGCGAAGCCGACCGTTTCCCTCGTAAAGTCCTGAGACCGGCCCAATTCGCACGGGCGGCTCGTCGCTGTGCAATGACGGCACTAGTCGCGACAACGCCCCGTACAATGCGTAGCCATGATCTGACGGCAGCGTCTCGCCAAGTACTGGGAACTGAGTTTCGATCACCGGCATTTTGTCGCTCCGCGTGCCTAGGAATATCGTCCAAACAAACGAACCAGTTCTTGCTTGATCTCATCGCGAAGTTGCCTGGGCGCAATGGCTTCGCATTCCACTCCGAACGACAGTGCCCAGCGTTTGACTTCGACCAAGTGCGTCACCTTCATTGTCAGTATGATCCCACCATCCCTCTGCTTGCTGATCTTTTGGCTCGGGTGCCAGGTCTTTTCCTGGACGAAACGTGCAGCGCTAGGTGAAAAACGCAGCCGCACCTGCTGTGGGCCATCCGATCCGCGCATGACGCGGAAGCTGCCATCCAAATAATCGGCGATCGAGAAGTCGGCCGGTCGCTCGATCCGTTCGCCGGTTTCACGTAGCACGCGAATCCTGGCCGGAACGAACATGCGAACTTCCTCGCGGGAATGGCAGTAGCCGATCAGATACCATCCGCCTTCCAGCGAGGCGAGGTGGTACGGATCCACCACACGGCGACTGGTCGCGTCCCGCGACGCGGACCAGTACACCAGCTCGAGTTGCCTACCTTTGCGAACTGCCTTGCAGAGCTGCTGAAAAGTCGCCACGTCATTCGCGGTCACGGGCCAGTTGCGGAACGAGTAGCCCGCTTCGAGGTGCTCGAGGTCGATGGTGACTTGCTCGGGCAGTGACCTGGTCAACTTGCGGAAGGCACGGCTCAGGTCGCCGGCGTAAGGAGTGCCCTGAAACTCCTGGAGAACCCGCTCGGCCAGGAATAGTGCCAGCAACTCCCCTTCGGTCAGCTGCAGGAGCGGCAAGGCGAAGGTCTGGTCCCGATAGTAGAAGCCGTTTCGTTTGGCCGAGTATTCGAGCGGCGCCCCGAACGACTCGCGCAGCAACGCCAGGTCGCGATGCACCGTGCGCGGGTGGATCTCCAGTTCCTTCGCCGCCGAACGGGCGTTCGGGTAGCGGCCTTCACGGATCATCCTGTCGAGTAGGAGAACGCGGCGGATCGGTGGACGTGTGGCGACACGCATGACTGACGCTCGATGATGGACGGATCAAAGATGCCGGGGACAATATAGCTCATCGAGGATGGCAAATACCGCCATACTGCCAGGAATTCTGAGATTTTCGAGGGGTACCGTCGCCAGGTGATGAACGGGTTTGCAGGCGAAGACTTACGAACATCCGCTTGCCACATTCTCTACCCGCTTTCTGGCAGGGCTTCAGCGGGCAGAGTGATGAGGGGATCGTCACTTCACCGATGAAGTGCCCGTCGGGCATCTTGAGTGAGGATGGCCCCGGTTGCCCCCCGCGACAGCTCCTCGAGTAGCTGCCGGGCCTGTGCCGTGCCCAGCCTCTCCAGCACCTCGATGGCGCGCAACGCACGGAGCAAATCGGGGCCGTAATCCAGTTTGTCGAGCCGGGCGAGCAGTCGTTCGAGGCGGCGGCGGACCTCGAGCGGCGGCTGGCCGGCCAGTGCCTTTTGGAGACTCGGTGCGGCCAGCCTGCCAAGCTTCTCGAGCTCTTCGGTTGCCCGCTCGCGCACCAGAAAGTCGCCATCGTCCAGATCGGCGATCAAACGATCGATCCTCTTGGCGTCAGGTGCGGGGATCGGTGACAGTTTGCTGCGGCACAGGCCAACGGCGACCTCTGGCGCCATGGCCAGCCTGTTGATGGCCTGGTAGGCCCTGGCCGCATCTTTTCCGCCCAGGTCGTGCCACAGGCACTCGGCCTCTTCGCGAGAAAGCGGTTCTGGCGGCGGCAGCTCCTTGCGAGCGACGTCGGCGTCCCATACCAGGATCGTGGTGTCCTCGCCTGCCGAAAACAGGCGGCGACCGTCCGGCGAGAAGATCGCAGCATTCACATAACCGTCGTGTCCGTAGAGCTTGGCCAGTTCCTCGCCCGTGGTCGAATCCCAGAGGCGAACCAGGTCGTTCTGGTGCCCCCACGAGGCTGTGGTGCGGCCGTCGGCAGAGTAGGCCAGGGAGTAGGACCAGGTGACGCGTGCCGCCAGGTAGCTGTGCGAGCGGCCCGGCCCGGCCACGTCCCGTCCCGCGATGTGATGGCGTTCCATGCCGGTGGAAACCTCAATGTAGGACACCATTTTCTCACCGCAGCCAGCGAACAGCGTCTTGCCGTCCGCAGAAAAGGCCAGGGATTTCTGGGTGTGCCTCGACGAGTTCCTGTTCGAGGTTGCGCGAAATGGCCGCAAGAGCTTGCCGCTCCTCGCGTCGAAGAAGTAGCCGCTGCCGTCGGCATCCAAGGCAGTGGCCAGCGTGCCAGCGTCCGCCGAGACGGCCAGGGCCGTGACGGGGGATGCGTAGCGTTCTCCATCGGGATCGAAGCGGATGGGGTGAGCCTGGAACTGGCGCACCTTCTTGCCGGTGCGCGCATTGCAGAGAGAGACGGTCCCGTTTGCCAGTCCGGCAACCAGAATCTCGTTGCCGGCAAAGGAAAGGCAGGTGAACGCTTCCTGGGGGGCAGCCGCGAGAGCCGGCAACTCCTTCCGGGCCGCCACGTCCCAGATGCGAATGCTGCCCTCGACCACGGCAGCCAGGATCTTGCTGTCGGGGGCAAAGGCCAGCTTCTTCACCGGCGCACCCGATTTCGAGAGCCGGGCGACCAGCTTGGCTGAAGCAGGTTGCCACAAGTAAACCGCTCCGTCGCGGCCACCCGAGGCGAGC
>JBFWSD010000368.1:0-6630 GCA_050248575.1 Gemmataceae bacterium | reverse complement strand
AGGAACAGAATCGCCCCCGCAAGAATTGAGCCGCAGTCCAGTTGGAGTCCCGGCTTTAGCCGGAAGGAACACAATCGCCCCCGCAAGAATTGAGCCGCAGACCAGGTTGGAGTCCCGGCTTTAGCCGGAAGGAACACAATCGCCCCCGCAGGAATTGAGCTGCAGGCTGAACTGCCGGCTAAAGCCGGTACCAACTCTCCAACTCATCCCGCGCGGCGATAGCGGCGCCAGCCCTGCCACCAGCGGCGGCCGTAGAGCAGTTCTTGCTCGCGCTCTTCCATCTGGCGGAACTGCTCCTCGCGCATGAGCTCGTTGTGAACGCGGCGTCGTTCCAGGAAGAATTGCAACACCAGGCCAAGCAGGGCCACCGCCAGGCAAGCGGCGTTCAGCATGATGTGTCGCTTCTCGGCCAGCTCCACGGCGTCAACACGGCCGAGCTTGTCGAGAAGCAGGATGAGCGAGTAGCCCCCGAGGAGGCTGCCTGTGTAGCTGGTGAGGGCCATGGTCCAGAGCTTGAAGAGAAGCAGCCCGACCAGGCCGCCCGAGAGGAACCAGACCAGCGGTTCGTTCCAGGCTGCAGGGGCCAGGGCGCGGATCGCCAGGCAGAGGGCAACTCCGCCCGCACTGAAGACTACCAGCCGCACGAGGGCCAGGGCCAGCACGCCGGCCGCGATCGCCAGCAACAGCCCGGCCACCAGCGGCTTCTCGATGCCGTGCCAGGGAGTGGTCATCAGGCCCGCCATGCCGCCCACGACGGTGGTGAAGAGCACGATCCAGAAGCGATGCCACAACCAGCCCGTCGCCCAGAGCAGCATGCCGACGACCAGGCCGGCGATGCACAGCCCGAGCGACAGTCCATGAGCGGCCGCCAGTACGTCCGGTGCGAAAAGGGCCATGACCCGTCATCCTTGACCTGAAAGATCGCCAGTACCCGGCCGGGCGAGAATACGACGCGGCCCGCGCGACTGTCAAGGCAACCGCGAGACTGCGTAGATCTGGGTGGGATGGAGAGAATCGACGGACGCCGGATCGGGAGCTCAAATTTCCCCGTTTTTCAGTTGCGAGGTGCCGATCGGCTGATATCGTAAAGATTTGAGGTGAGGACCACCCCCTGCCCGGTTTGCTAGCCAGCGAGTTTGCCAATGACCGTGACCCTCGTCGTTGAAAAAGGGGAATTGCAGCAGGAGCCCGTGCTCCTGGGCACCGTGGAAACCGTGGTGGGCCGCCACCGCGACTGCCAGGTCCGCATCCTCTCCCCCGAAGTAAGTCGTCGCCACTGCGTGCTCAAGATCGAAGACGGCGAGGTTTGGGTCGAAGATCTGGGCAGCCTCAACGGCACCTTCATCAACGAAGAACAGATCGAGGGCCGCACCCTTCTCCGCCCGGGCGACGTTCTGGAAGTCGGCCCGATCAGCTTTTCCGTTCATCTCGACGAGCAGGCCGACGTCGAACTGCGTCGCGTCGCCGGCATGGAAACCGTGCCCGAGGCGGGCACCTTCGAAGAGGGTACTGTCGATCTCAAGCCTGGCGAAGACCTGCCCACCCTGGAGGCCAGCGAACGACGGACCCAGCTGCCCCGCGAAGAGAGTCTGCGCAATTCCATCGATTCTGCCCGCGATTGAAGCATCCCGCGTCGGGCTAATCCTCGGACTAACCGGCGGACTCGCGCGCATGAAAAAAGGCGTCGCCTGGGTCCGAGTTCCGGGTCGTACCCTGGCAACGCCTACGCTCGGGGCTGTGGCCCCGCGCCTCTTCTGTTCCGGCCCCGATGGCTCCTCTGCTCCAATAGCCATCAAGCCGACAGCATTGAGATAGCAAAGCCCGTGCCAACAGCGCGATCGTCATGCTCTACGCGCAGGGGCTGCAAAAAACCGCCCTTCGCGCGCGCGCTTGTAACACGCGGACTCGAACGGGCAGAGATTGTTACAATGTAGTTTGCAAATCTCGCTGCACACCGGTCCCGCTGCCCTGCCTACTTGACCAGCATCACGCGGATGTCCATCACGTTGGTGCCGGTCAGCCCGGTCTTCAGCAGGTCGCCGGTCGCATCAAAGAAGTGGTTAGCATCATTGCGATCCAGGTAGGCAACGACATCGAGATTGAGTTGTGCGGCACGGGCCAGCGTGTCGGCATCGCCAAATGCGCCGGCGGCATCGGTCGGGCCATCTTCGCCATCCGTGCCCGCTGACAAGGCCACGACATCGCGGCAGCCCGCTTGACCCAGCTTGTGGAGAAGAGCCAGCACGAACTCCTGGTTGCGGCCTCCCCGCCCGTGATCGCTGGCCAGCGTGACCGTCGTTTCCCCGCCGATGAGCACGCACGCGGGCGGCAACACAGGCTGCCCATCCACGCGCAAGCTGCGCACGATGCCGGCGCAGGCCACGGCAACCTGCCGCGTCTCCCCTTCGACAAAGGCCCCCAGGTTGACGACCCGATAGCCGAATTGCTCGGCGCGGGCGGCCGCGGCCCGCAAGGCGCCGGCATTGTTGCCGATCACCCGGTTGCTCACCTGCGCGGGCAGTTCCTTGAGCGTCTCGGGCCGCTCACCGCGCGCGCCGCCTTCCAGATAGTCGATCACCGCCGCGGGCAGCTTCGCGCGCAGCTGGAACCGGTCCACGATTGCCAGGCTGTCGGCAAACGTCGTCGGATCCGCTGCCGTCGGACCCGAGGCGATCACGTCGAGCGGATCCCCGATCACATCGGAAATGATCAGGCTGACCAACCTCTTTCCGTGGAATGCTCGAGCCAGCTGGCCCCCTTTGATGGCCGAGAGATGCTTGCGGACGGCATTCATCTCGTTGATGGTGGCGCCGCAAGCGTGCAGCAACCTGGTGGCTTGCTGCTTGTCTTCGAGCGACAGTCCGCTTGCCGGCGCGGGCAAGAGGGCCGATCCCCCGCCCGACAGGAGGCACAGCACCACATCTTCGGACCGCGCCGACCTGACCAGCTCGAGAATCTTTCGTGAGCCCATCACGCCTTCGGCGGTTGGATGGTTGGAGGCCGCCGGGCGCGCGGCGTGCAGAGTGATGCGTCGCAAGGGTCGTGCAGCGTCGGCGGGCACATTGACCCAGCCCTCGACGCGTTCGAGCCAACCGGACAGGTCGAGGACGTCTTCGAGTGCGTGGCTCATCGTCGCGCCGGCCTTGCCGGCCCCGACGACGAGGATACGCGCGGCCGCCGCCAGGGATTCGCGCAGATCGTCGGCGGCAACTGCCGCACGGATCAATTCGGCGGGCCGGGCCGCAGCTAGCCCGGCTGCCCAGATCTCCCGCGCCTGCTCTCGCATGGTGGCAATCAACGCACGCCCAGATCTATGAGGATGGTGCGGACCAGCTCGGTCTGTGTCGCTCCCAAAATGCCCATGACCAGCCCGATGAGCAAGGCGATGGGGGCACGCGCTTCTTCACTGGCCTTGGCGGCATCGATCTCGCCGACAAGGGTGCCCGAGAACATGCCGACGAGGGCCCCCGCCAGCGCGCCGACCACGGTACGCTCCAGAGCTTCCGAAGTGGGGCCAAGAAAGCTGGCAGCCACGGCCCCACCGACCAGTCCAAAGAGAGCGGCCACCACATAGCTGAGGATCTTTGAAACCATGACTGCCTCGCTCGGTTCCGTGGTCTGCGGGTCTACTTGAGAATGGGTACGTTGGGAGCCTGGATGCCTCCCAGCAACTGGCCGACCAGTTCGCTCTGCGTGGCGCCGATGGCGCCCGCGACTGCGCCTGCCAGAAAACCGACCAGGGCGCCGCCACCCTTGCCCTCCTTGGCCGCGTCTCCCCCGATGGAGCCAGTGATCATGCCCACGAAGCCGCCCACCAGGGCGCCGGCAAAGATCCGATGCACCTGGTTCGAGAGCTGGCTGGTCGTGAAATAACCTGTCAGGGCGCCGGCGACAACGCCGAAGACCGCCCCCAGGAGAAAGGTGATGGCCTTGTCCATCGGCGCTGCTCCGCTACGAGGATCCGCTTGTGCTTGAGGGTCTGTGTGAAATATAGCACAAGTGCCGAGTGGTGAGTAGTGAGTGGTTGAGTGGTGAGTGTAGTGGTGAGTGGCGAGAGTCGCTGTAAAAAAAGAATCCCGGCTTCTTGCTGCGGCAAGGAGCCGGGAACTCTGCATTTCCAATGTGCTGCCTTCGGGTGCATCCCTTCAACAGCTCCACTCACCACACCACCTCAGTCGAGCCGGTATTCCTCGTGCGTGGTATGGGCTGTGAACAAGTACGCCAGCTTGCGGGCCAGGTGATCGAGGAACTTCTGCCGGAACTCGGCAGGCCTGGCCTCGTCACTGGGCACGGCCCCGCGTTCGCTGGGCGGATATTCCGGAGCCAAGATGGTCGAGACCGCTTCGGCGTCAGGATCGTTCACGTCGACGACCTCGACGCGCATGCCAGCCCGGCCGCGATACATGAACGAACCGGTCCCCTTCTCGTACATGCTGATCGACTCGATCTCGACATAAATGACGTAGTCGGCTTCGAACTTCTCGCCGATCTCGGCCAGGTCCATGCTGGAGGCCCAGTCGGGATGATCGTCCTTGAACTTGTCCACCTTGCGCGTGGGCACGATGGTCAGCTTTTCCTTGTTTTCCTTGGCCAGCCGGTTGAGGTGCATGACCAGCTTGCTGGTCAGGTCGTGATCGACGCGGAGGAATTCGGGATTCAGGTGCACGGGCGCCGAAGTGAGGATGACGACCTTGGTCGCCCCCTTCTGTGCCAGCGGCATGAGCAGTGGGTCGATCTTGGGTTCGCCCTTCATCAGGAAGAAAGGCACCTGCAGGAAGCTGCAGCCCGTGACGAGCAAGGTGGCCGCCAGGAGCAGGCCCGCCAGGCTCAGACGTTGCCGTGTCATCACATCCCCCTCCGTTCCGTGGAGTATCACTGGCGCCAGGCCAGTGCGAGGACGATGGCCCAGCGACCGATCATCAAGAGGACGAAGCCGAGCACGATGCGCGTGAGCACGACTTCGAACGAGCGAACGAACAGCAGTCTGCCCTTGAGGGCACTGACCAGGGCCCACGGGATGAGCAACACCCCGAATAGAGCCAGTAGCGTGCCCACCCAGTTAGCCCGCAACGAGTTCCACGGGTCGCCGTGCATGAGCAGGGCAAAGCTGGTCGTCATGCCGCACGACGGGCACGGCACGCCTCCCGACGCCGTGAAAAACGTGCAGGGCGGCAAGCCGAGCTGCTGATGGACGGCCATGCGTTCCGGCCGACCCAGGCTGTCGTAGGGCTGCAGCCACAAGGCGATGGCAAACACCGCCACCAGCCCGGCAGCCAGTCCCAGCAAGCTGCCACGCACCCAGAGCGCCAGCTCGAACGGCGATTCGCGCAGCCCGTCTTCTTTTTTCTTCACTGGCAATGGAGCGGGCACGATAGCGACGACCTTTTCTGGAAACAAGCCCAAGAGGATGGTGATCGAACCCCCTGCAGGCGGACTGGCGAACGAGGCGATCAAAACGTCCCCTGCGCTGCGCCCCCGGCTCGCCTGCAGCATTATCCTGCGCGGCGCTGCTCTTCGCCCAGCCCATCTTGCTTATCGAGAGCCTCGGGCTCAACCCCGTTTGCCCAGGCGTCGGCGCGGGCACTCACCTCACCCAGCGCCTGCTCGACCCTGAGACGATACTCCTCGAGTTGATCGCGCTCGAGTTTGCGCGGCACCTCGATCGGATCGCCCAGAATGCAAGTTGCCGGCGACCAGGGTTTCGGCAGGGCCATCCGATCCCAGCTCTTGGCCCGCCAGGGCTTGCGATAGCCATAACCCATGGGGACGATGGGCATGCCGGTCTTGGAAGCCAGGAAGATTGCCCCCATCTCGACACTTCGGCGCGGGCCGCGCGGGCCGTCGGGAGTAACCGCCAGGTGCCCGGCCTTGCCGGCGGCAATCAGTTCCCGCAGCGCCTTGGTGCCCCCCTTGTTGGCCCCGGTCGAGCCGCGCACCGTCTTCAGCTTGAGCGCCTCGCAGATGCGGGCAATCATCTCCCCATCCGCATGATGGCTGATGAGAATGCTGATGTTGGCCCCGCGAAAGTGATACGCGGCCAGTAGCATGTCCTCGTGCCACAGTACATAGATGTAGTTCCGGGGCAAATCATGCCGGCGCAGATCCACATCGGTGTGCGACCGCTGCTTGCGCGGGAGCGTGCCGATCCACAAACGAATCAGCCACGCGCCGAGCAGGCTTACCAGCTTGATCAGGAACGGATGACGGATCTTCATGTCGCACATCCTTGCGCGAGAGTGTGGCGATACGGTTACTTACTGGATGTTCCAGGTATACGTCTTGAAGGCGCCCCAGACGTAGCGCGGGCCCCAGTGGGTCATGTCTTCATTGCCGTAGGCGGTCAGCACGGTCGGGTTCCATTTGTGCTCGATGACCGTCCACTTGCTCTGCCCGGGCTGGATCTGCACCTTGTAGTTGCCGTTCACATAGACGTCGACGTACTGCGTGGTGTAGTTGTTGACGAGCAGGCGGCGGGGCTGATCGGTCGGCTCCTTGTTCTGATCGATCGCGCGCTGTTCCTCGGCGGTGAACTTCTTGGCGTCGTCGATTTGCTTGTTGAGCATTTCGGCCAGCCCTTCCTCGTCGGCCACCTGATTGGAGACCTTGAGGACGGCCTGCATTTCCTGGGTC
>JBFWSD010000367.1:0-6643 GCA_050248575.1 Gemmataceae bacterium | reverse complement strand
ACCAGCCATCCACGAGTCGATTGACCTGCTTGAGGCCTTGAGACTGGCACGGACGAACGTGCAACAGTCGAACTTTGGCAGCCCCTCGGCCCGGGCTGCACTCGAAAAGCAAATCGAAGGGGCTCTCAAACTCGTGCCGCGCTTGCACGACAAGGAGAGCAAACAGAATGCCGAGATCCAGCTAGCAGACCACGTGCACAAGTTGCTGAATTCAGAGTGGGCGGCCGTGGTGAGGCCGCCGTTGCTGCGCATGCACCCTTTTGCCCTCAACGGCGCGCGCTACCCGCAGGGCCGCTTCTTCGTCATCGAAGATGCGGGGCTGACCGGTTCCGGGCGCAGCCAGGAACTGAGCAAGTTCGCGCATGGGGCCGCTTATCCCGTGTGGCTGGATCTGGCCCGGTTGCGGCCGCAAGACTGGCGAGTGTTGCCCGGCAGCCTGTTCTGTTTCATCGACGGCAAGCCGCGCATCGTCTGGAACTACTTCCTCGAGCTCAACATGCGTCAGATCCAGAAGATGGCTACTCATCCTTCGATGTTGCAACGCTATGCCGAGCACGTGGCCCGGCAATGGCAGCAAGAAACGGGCCGCACTCCGGAAGTGCGCGTGCTCTCCCTGGTCCATTTCAACTACCGCAAGCCGCAGATGCAAATCGATCCAAGAGTCGACCTGGCCCACACCACATACCAGCTGTTCGGTCATAATGACTGGATCATGCCGCTCTCGGGGGAAACGCCGGAACTGCCCGATAGCCTGTACGCCGTGGAACAGAACGACTAGACCATTGCATCGAAAAGAAAAGGCGGCCGGGCTGAATTCGCAGCCCGGCCGCCTTGTTCATTGGCACACTGATTTGCCACGTCATGGGGTCGGGAAGCCGCAGGTGCCGACCGGGACGATGGTGACACCCGAAAGGTTGAAGCCGGCGCCGCCCAGGAAGGTATTGCCAAAGGTGGGATCGCCACCGTTGGCCGGCGTGTCCTCCAGCATCACGTTGCCGTCATCGTTGGAGAGTGTGAAGTCGGCATTGCTGGTATTCTGGAAGATCTGCGCACAGACGGTCTGATCGTCGACATCGATGTTGATGGCGTCCACGCCGGTGACCTGGAAGGTGTTGCCGACGATCTGGACATTGAGAGTCGCATCGCCAAGGGTAGTGACGAAGTCGAAAGAGTCGCCGCCGGTATTGCTCACCGTGTTGTTCAGGACGCGGAAGGTCGCCGTGGCATTGCCAAGTTGCAAGCTACCGATGGCCGAATCGTCGATGGCAGTGAAGGTGTTGCCCGAAATCAGGAACGTACTCTGCGAATTGCCAGTGAGAATTGCGCCGACGCCGTCATCGTTGATGTTCTGGAATGTGTTACCGGTGATCGTGAAGTTGACCGTGGCGTCGACGGCTGTAATAACGTTCACGCCATCGTTGCCCACGCCATTGAACGTGTTGTTGGCCACGTTGAAGTTGATGACCGAGTCATCGGTCGCAAACGCGTCTACGCCGTTGAATGCGATGTTCTGGAAGGAATTGCCGGTCGCGCTCCAGTTGATCGTGGCGTCATCGAACGCGTTGGCGTCGATGCCGTTGCCGCCAATGCCATTGAAGACGTTGTTGTTGGTCGTGACGTTCACATTGCTGTTGCCGAAGGCCAGCACGTCGATACCTTCGTCATCGGTATTCAGGAACGTATTGTTGTTGGCGGTGATGTTGAGTGTGGTCGTGTCGTCCGCCGATGCAAAGATACCGTCGTCACCGATGTTCTGGAACAGGTTGTTGACGGCCGTCAGGCTCAGCACCGATTGGTCATCGACGATGGCCGCGATGCCCTCGTTGATGGTGTTGAGGAACTGATTGTTGCTGGCCGTGACATTCAACGTCGAGGCATCTTCGGCCAGCAAGCTGACCGCCCGATCTGCTGGGCCATTGACCAGGTTGTTCGAGAGCGAGGCCGTCACTACGGCGTTGTCGCTGATGTCGAAATCGATGCCGTCGTCGCCCGGATTGATGATGGTGTTGCCGGTGATGTTGAAGCGGCCCGTGTTGTTGCCGTCGGCATTGATATCGATGGCATCGTCGCCGCTGTTGAGGAGCGTGTTCATGACGATGGTATTGCTGCCCCCCACGTTGGTGAGGAAGATCGCGTCCGCGCCCGAGTTCGTTATGGTATTGCAGTTGATGAGCACATTCTGGATGCCGGTACCGGTGATGCCGAAGCGCCCCGGGCTATTGATGACAAAGCCGGTGACCTCGGTATTGCTAGCCAGCGTGATGGCGTCGACCGGCGAATTGGCAATCACGGGCAGATTGATACCGTTCGTGGCGCGCGGCAGCAAGCACGTTCCCGATTGCAGCGACGTGAAAAAGTGCGTCTTGCCCTCACCCAGGAAGCGCTGACCGTTGGTCAGGTTGATGAACTGATTGTTGAACACGCTGTCGGCGTGGGCGAACAGGATGTTGCCCGGCACGGTGCCGTTCGGCAGCATGTTGAACGGGCGCTGCACGGTGCCGTCGCCACCTGCCGCGGCATTGCTGTTGAAATGCGTGACGATGATCGGCGCGCCGGTGGTGGGATCCAGCGCCTTCTCGTAGCTGGTTTTCACATGGTCGGCAACCAGGATATTCTGGTTGCGATGGACCGGCTGGTTGAGACGCTCCTGGAGTGAGCGGCGACCACGCCGTGCCTGGCGCAGGCTGGGCGCATGCAGGGCCACATTGAAGATCACCGTGGTGTCAAATACCGTGTCGTTGCTGACTTGCAAGTTCATGGACAGGTTGCGCCAGGGCAGCACTTCGAGGCGGCCATACACACCGCTGGCATCGCGGCCCTTCGATTCCAGATAGTAGTAGCCCACGTAGGCGCGTGGGTCGCCGCCGCCGGCGACGGGCAACGGCACGCCCACTTCCATGTCGAAACTGTTCATGGCCAGCTGCTGATAGTCGGCCCGGGTCAGCAAGATGAAGTTGTCCTGGAAGCGCGGTAGATAGCGCGGATCGCAATAATTGAATCCATAGGACTTGCGATCCGGGCCCACCGGGATGTAGAAGTTGCTGCGGAAATCGAACAGATCGCTGAGGCACTCGACGCCTCCGCCGACCTGGCTGAACGTGAATATCCCGGTATCGCGGTTGTCGTAGTAGAAATTGGCGCCGAAGATGCGCGTGGCTGCACTATTGAATGTTCGGTAACCGCCGCCGAGATTGGCCCCCACTGCGCCCGCGTTATTGAGCAGCAGACGCAGATCGGCGAAACTGATCGACGAGCCGTCTCCGCCCGGATACGGCACGAACGCATCAAAGCTGGAAAATGACGTATTGTAGCCGATGCCGGGCCCGGTCTGGTAAAGATAGCCCGCCCGCGGAAGATAGAGACGATCCACGTCAAAGTCTGTGTAGCCCTGCGGCGAGAGAAGGAGCGGATCGATGATCGTCTGCGCCTGGAGTGTTCCGGGCGCCAGCAGTATCACGGTTAGCAGGCACCAGGCCACCATTCTTACCTTCATCACTCCTCCTCCTCGCTTCGATACTGGGCGCACTCTAATCAAGGCCCGTCCTTTTACTCGGCAGGCAAACCTTGCGGCATTGACAGCAGGGGTCGTCGGCAGGAGATTCTTAAATCGGCAGACCAGATAATCCACATTCTTCACGCTGCTTTCATGGTCGCCAAAAACCAGGCAAGAGAGGGGATTTGGCTGTGTACGGTAGATGACGAGTCATTTCTCAGGACAGCCCCATCACTTCTTCGGGCTTGTTGCTTGTCTGCCAGCCCGAGGAGTGGCAAACTGTGGGCAACCAGTTTCTCAGTTTTCGCAATGAGGGGAGTCGCTCGTGGACGACCGCATGCTCATTCCCGGCTCGAAAGTGGGCAAGTGGGCCTACTATCTCTTGCTGGCATTCGGCCTCTTGCTCTCCTATGCAGGACTGATACAGTTCTTGCACGGATCTCTGTTCATTAGCTTGCTCCTGCTGATCATGGGCAGCGGCCTGACCTGGCACGGCTGGAGTGGGCAGAAGAATGTCACCCCGAAGATCTGGCTCGGCGACCTGGGCAATGGCTTCACCTACAGCGACGATCGCGGCGATTTCACCTTCCGCGATGAAGAAGTGCGCGACATTTCGATGTACGAAACCACCGAGGTTGAACCAAAGCTGTTGAGAGAAACCAAGACGCGACACGTCACCATCGTGGTGAGCGTACCGCCGCAGACGTTGCGCATCAATGCGCCGGAGCGGCCCGGCGAGCAGGATGTGCTCCACCGCATCGTGGCACGGCTCGCGAAGAAGACCGGGCGGAAGCTCGGCGGACAGCCCGATGATGTTGCCGCCCTTTTCCAGCCGCTGCCCGGCGGTCCGGCCGCCGCCGAAGAGCTTGGTCCGATCGAGTTTGAACTACCCGCCTCTGTATGGGGCAAGACAATCTTTCTGATCATCGGCGTGGGTTGCCTGATCCTGGGCGGGCTCGTGCTGAGTGTGGACATGGTCCGCAATCAGGCGTTCTACATGCTCCTGGCCATGTTCTTCCTGGGTGGGCTGGCTGCACTCGGCGCCGGCCTGTACGGCAACGACTGCGTCTTTCGCTGTCATCAGCACGGCCTCTACCTCTCCGCGCTCTTCAGCATCAAGTCCATGCGCTTCGAAGACATCGAAGCTGTCTCCTATCAGAGCGTGCGTACCGTCATGATCGAGTCCAACGCATTCACGGAAAAGGTGACGGGTCAGTTCACTACCACCACCTTGACCTTCGAGTCGGCCGCGGGAGTGAGAATGGTTTACAAAGCAGGCGTCACAAAGGAGAGCGACCAGTTGCTCGACACGATTCGCGACCGCGTCTGCGAACTCCTGGCTGCGCGCATGCTGGCGCAGCTCAAGAAGGGCCAGATCGTAGACTGGACGACCAATCTGCGTTTCACGCCCAAGGGCCTCGAGTATGTCCCCACTGGCTTGCTCGGCGGCAGTGGGCAGCCCGTCCTGATCCCGTACAAAACGATTCGCTATTACATGATCAAGCAGGACGAGTTCTTGCTCAACGTGGAGGGCAAGAACCAGGCTGTCGTGAAGCAGTCGGCCTCGGTGCGCAATTTCTATCCGGGCTTGCACCTCCTGGAACGGATCAAACCGCTGCCGAAGGATTAGCAGCGGACCTGCCTGGCATCGACGAGCATCCACCTTCCCCGTATCCTCTTTCCTCATGCACTCCTACAAGACCTCACGAGGCCGCTCCCTGCCCCTGGGGGCCACCGCACTGGCCGATGGCGTCAACTTCTCCCTGCTGTGCCGGCATGGCACGGCCGTGTGGCTGGTTGTGTACGAAGCCGAGGACGGCGCGCAACCCCTCGCTGAATTCGAACTGCACAGTTTGAAGAACCGAACTGGCAATCACTGGCACATCCAGGTGACCGGGCTGCCGCAGGTCTTCAAATACGGCTGGCGCGTGGATGGCCCGCGCGGCGGCGGGCATCGCTTCGATCCGACCCTGGTCTTGCTCGACCCGGCGGCCACTGCCCTTTCCGACGGTCACGTCTGGGGCAAGCCGAATGATCTGCCCCTGGGGCTGGAAGGGCGCAAGGGGACTTCGCGGCGCAGCCTGTTCTTTCGCCGACCGTTCGACTGGCGAGAAGATCTGCCTCTGCTCACGCCGCTCGAGGACACGATCATTTACGAGATGCATGTGCGCGGCTTCACGTGTCATCCATCTTCTGGTGTGGCCCGCCCGGGCACGTATCTGGGTTTGGTCGAGAAGATCCCTTATCTGAAAGAGCTGGGCATCACGGCGGTAGAATTGTTGCCCGTGCACGAGTTCGAGGAGACCGACTGCCCGTTCACCAACCCGCTCAATGGAGAGGTGCTGCGCAATTTCTGGGGCTACAACAGCATATCCTTCGCGGCGCCGAAAGCCTCCTACGCCAGTACCTCGAGTGATTTCGGCCAGGTGATGGAATTTCGCGAGATGGTTCGCGCCTTCCATGAGGCGGGCATCGAGGTCATCCTCGACGTGGTCTTCAATCATACCGGCGAAGGCGACGACCGGGGCCGCACCTTCTCGCTGCGCGGCCTCGATAACGAACTCTATTACATGCTCGGCCCGGGCGGCACTTACCTCAACTACTCGGGCTGCGGCAACACCGTCAACTGCAACCATCCCGTCGTCCGCAACCTGTTGCTCACCTGCCTGCGGTACTGGGTCAACGACATGCACGTCGACGGGCTGCGCTTCGACCTCGCCAGCGTGCTGGGCCGCGACTACCAGGGCAACGTGCTCATGGAGCCCCCCGTCGTCGACATGATCGCCGAAGACGGCGTGCTCGCCGACACCAAGTTGATCGCCGAGCCCTGGGACGCCGCCGGGCTGTATCAGGTCGGCTGGTTCCCCTTTGGCCGGCGCTGGTCGGAATGGAACGGGCAGTATCGCGACGACGTGCGGCGTTTCTGGCGGGGCGATCCCGGCCTGTCCGGCGCGCTTGCTACCCGGCTGTGCGGCTCTGCAGACCTCTACGAATACTCGGGCCGACAGCCCCGCCATTCAATCAACTTTGTCACCTGCCACGACGGCTTCACCCTCTGGGACCTCGTCGCTTACAACCACAAGCACAACGAGGCCAACGGCGAGGGCAACCGCGACGGCATGAACGACAACTTCTCGTGGAACACCGGCG
>JBFWSD010000366.1:0-6644 GCA_050248575.1 Gemmataceae bacterium | reverse complement strand
GGCGATCAAGGCCTGATCGTGGTACAGGAACTGATCCGCACGAACATCCAGGGCGCCAACATCTTCAAGGAATCGATCTTCACGGCGTCGAACGAGGGAGTCTAGCAGGTCGTCTATGAAAGGGAGATCGGCAGCAAGTTGCTGAAGTGGCCCTGGGTCATGAAGCGTGAAAGCCGTCGCCGCGCCTGAACCCTTCTTCAGCCTCCTGGTTTCCAGAGGATGTCTTGGCGGCCGCCGTCGTTGGCAACCCGGGCCAGTACAAACAACAGATCCGACAGCCGATTCAGATAGATCACCACCTGGGAGTTGATGGCTTCACTCCGGGCGAGGGTCACCACGTCGCGCTCGGCGCGGCGGCACACCGTGCGCGCCAGGTGGCACCAGCCCGCCAGCGGCGTGCCGCCGGGCAGGACGAAACTCTTGAGCGGCTGCAGACCTGCATTCAGACGATCGATGGCTTCTTCCAGGCGGGCACACTGCGCCGCGGTCACGCGCAGATGCTGGGCAGGCGTCTCGTCGGCGGCCTGGGGCCGGCAGAGATCGGCCCCCACATCGAAAAGGTCGTTCTGGATCGACTGAAGAAGTGCCCGTTCGCCATCCACACCCGGCGCCAGGAGCAGCAGCCCGAGCACGGCATTCAGTTCATCCACGCTGCCGTAGGCGGCCACGCGCGGATGGTCCTTGGGGACGCGGCTGCCATCCCCGAGGGCCGTCTCCCCCTGGTCGCCTGTCTTCGTGTAAATGCGCGAGAGAAATACCATGTCATTCCCGGTCATTCGAGAAAATGTGCTCTAGACAATATATCGCGAAGAGGGACGTGGCGGGGCGCTGATTCCCGCGGTAACATCCGGCGCTGACGAGACACTTGCTAGTGCGAGAGTCGATCCAGGGGCCACTCCCCCTGGGCATGGAATGTTCCAGGTCTGAAAACGCTGCAAGGAGACAGGTATGTATCGCGCACAACGCTTCCTCGCCCTGTGTATTGCTTTTCTGCTCGCCGGCACGGCGCTGGCGCAGAACAAGACGAGGCAGGCCACCGGCGTCAAGGTCGGCGAAGTCACTGAAAACTCCGCCATCGTCTGGATGCGCGTTACCGCCAACGCCGCGCGCAACACCGAGGGGCAGTCTTTCAAGGGGCGGCCCGCCAAGGACAATCCCAAGATCGAAGACGTCGACAAGCTCGAAGGCGCCGTCCCCGGTGCCCCCGGACAAGTCCGCCTCCGCTACGGCACCAAGCAAGATCTCGCCGACGCCAGGTCCACCGAATGGACCACGGTAAAGACCGAGAACGACTTCAGCCATCAGTTCAAACTCACCGCGCTACAGCCTGGCACCACGTACTACTACGAGGCGCAAACGCGCGGCCCGAAGGGGGAAGAACACGATTCGCTCAAGGGACGCTTCCAGACCGCACCGAAGGCGGACGCGGCCGCCGACGTCACCTTTACTGTCGTCACCGGGCAAGCCTACAAGGACATCGACCATGACGACGGTTTCCACATCTATGAAGGCATGGGCAAGCTCAACCCGCAGTTCATCGTGCCCACTGGCGACACGGTCTACTATGATTCAGAAGCGCCGCGGGCCGTCACGCCCGCCCTGGCCCGCTATCACTGGCAACGCATGTACGGCTTTCCCAGGCACATCGATTTCCACCTGAAGTCGGCGGGCTACTGGGAGAAGGACGACCACGACACGGTGGCCAACGATTGCTGGCCCACCATGAAGCCGGCGTTCATGTTGCCCCTCACCTTCGAAACGGGCTGCAACCTCTTCCGCGAACAGGTTCCCATGGGCGACAAGACCTATCGCACCTTCCGCTGGGGCAAGGACCTGCAAGTGTGGCTGGTCGAGGGCCGCGACTTCCGCTCGCCCAACAACATGAAAGACGGCCCGATGAAGACCATCTGGGGCGAAGAGCAAAAGAAATGGCTCAAGGACACGATGCTGAAGAGCGACGCGACCTGGAAGGTGCTGGTCAGCCCGACGCCGATCGTCGGCCCGGACCGCGCGCAGGGCAAGAACGACAACCACTCGAACAAGGCCTTCGAGACCGAGGGGAACGAGGTGCGCAAGTGGTTCGCGGAGAAGTTGCCCGACAACTTCTTCATCTGCTGCGGCGACCGACACTGGCAGTATTACTCGATCGATCCGGAGACGAAGGTAAAAGAATTTTCGTGCGGCCCGGCCAGCGACAAGCACGCGGGGGGCTCGCCCGGGCAGGACAAGGAATTCCACCAGTTCCACCGCGTGAAGGGCGGCTTCCTCTCCGTCAGCGTCAACAAGGCGGGCAACATCTTCTTCCGCTTCCACGACGTGATGGGCAACGTGGTGCACGAATACAAGCAAGAGAAGAAGTAGTTTCAGCATTCAGTGGCCAGTCGATCAACTAGCGCCTGACCACTGACACTTCAGCCAATCTCCCGGCGCAGCTCGCCCGCCAGGAAGACGGACCCCGTGATGCAGATGAGGTCGTCGGGGCCGGCCTGGCCGCGGGCACGTTGCCAGGCTTCGCTCGCCGACGCGCACATCTCGGCTGGCATGCCGGCCGCACGGGCCAGGCGGGCCAGTTCTTCCGGCGGCGTGCTGCGCGGGCTGTCGCGAAATCGTGTCACGTACGCGCAAGCAAACTCCGGCGCCAGCACACGCAGCATGCCCGCCAGGTCCTTGTCGCTGCTGCCCGCGAAGATGAGGAGACGTCGGCCCGGCGGGAAGGTGGAACGCAAGGTGTCGACGAGTGCCTGGGCCGAGGCCACATTGTGGGCGCAATCGAGCACCACGAGGGGCCGCTTGCCCAGCACCTCGAGGCGTGCAGGCCAGAACACGCCAGCCAGCCCCGCGCTGACATCCCCATCCGTGATGCGCAGCCCGTCGCGGCGCAGCTGTTCCACGGTGGCGATCGCCACCGCGGCATTGGCGGCCTGGTGCCGGCCCAGCAAGCCCATTTCCATGATCGGCCAGACGCGGCGTTCGGTCGTGACCTGCACGCGCGGCCGCTTTGCCTCAGCCGCATCCACGTGCCCGGGCTGATACTCGTAACGAAACTCTCCATCGAGCCGACGCAGCGGGGCCTGTCTATCGCGGCAGATCCGTTCCAGCACCGGCCGGGCCTCCGCCGCCGTCACGCCACTGATCACCGGCACGCCGGGCTTCACGATGCCGGCTTTTTCCATGCAGATGTCGGCCAGGGTGTGGCCCAGCATGTCGGTGTGATCGTAGCTGATGCTGGTGATGAGCGAGACAAGGGGCCGGCACACGTTGGTGGCGTCGAAGCGGCCCCCCAGGCCGACCTCGACCACGGCCACGTCCACGCGGCGGCGGGCAAAATGCAGGAACCCTATCGCCGTACACAGTTCGAAGAAGGTCGGCTTGCTTTCAGGGGAGCGGAAGTGCAGCGCCTCCAGCTCGCGAATCTCGGTGAGGAGGGCGGTCAGCTCGGCGGAACTGATGGCGGCGCCGTCGACCTGTACGCGCTCCTCGGGCCGCATGAGATGCGGCGAGGTGAACAGCCCGGTGCGATAACCGGCCCGGCGCAGGAAGGCGGCAAGCATGGCCGCCGTCGAGCCCTTGCCCTTGCTGCCCGCGATATGGACGATGCGCAGGCGCTGCTGGGGCTGCCCCAGCTGCTGCAAGAGCGCGTGCATGCGATCCAGCCTCAGCTCACCGGGCCGCGGCACACGCTGTTCGTAGTTGATGCGCCCGAACCAGTACGCCAGGGCTTCGTCGTGAGTCATGAAAGGTTCCCGCTCCGCGTGCATCCTACCTCATTCAGGAATAGCAAGCGGCCGGGCAGCGGGCAATCCCGCGCGGCCTGCGTGCAGTTTCCGCGCGGGGATTGACTTTGTATTTCCCAGCCCGCAGAATCCCCATGTCGCACTTACCTTCCGCACCGAGGAAACAGCATGGACCTGCTCAGCACCATCAAGGGCTCGATGATGGAAGGTTTTCTGCCCGCCGGCTGGGACCTGGCCAAGATCGACAAGCTGGCCGAAGGGGGCCCGGAAGTGCTCGCCCACCGCGAATCCTGGTGGCATCCGCAGTTCGAGCCGGTCCCGTGCGACAGCTATGCCGACTTCGACACCTTCATGGGGCACGAGATCGCCCGCGAGATTCAGCTGGCGCGGCAGGCAAGCCGGCCCATCGCTTTCATTCTGCCCGTCGGCCCGATGGGCATGTATCGCTGGACCGTGTATTTCCTGAAGGAATGGGGCGTACATTGCGATCACGTGCATGGCTTCAACATGGATGAATGGTCCGATGCCGAGGGCAACACCTTGCCCGGCGACAACCCGGGCTCGTTTCAGTTCTCGATGGAGCAGGCATTCTATGGTCCGCTCGGTTCCTTGACGGTGCCGCCGAAGCAGCGGCACTTTGCCCTCAAGAGCGAGCTGCCCACGTACGCAGAGAAAATTGCCGACCTGCGCAAGCAAGGGGCCAAGCTGCTGACGGTGTTCGGCGTTGGCCGCGTCTGCCACATTGCTTTCTGGGAGCCGCATTTTGCCGGGGAATTCAAGAGTGCCGACGACTGGAAGAAGCAGACCCATCGACTGGGCGCCAGGCTGCATCCCTTGACGATCGAACAGAACGCCCTGACGAGCTTCAAGAGCCGGACGACGCTTGTGCCCGCCTACGCGAACACGATCGGGCCGGCCCTGTTCCTCGCCGCCGACCGCATCATCGGCGGGGCCGACGGCACCTTTGCCCGCGGCATGCAATGGCAGGGGCTATCGCTACGCATGACGTTCCACTACGAGCCGACACCGTGGATCCCGAGCACGTTCATGACCACGCTGCCCGGGCGGCTCTTCTATGTGCGCGAACTGGGCGGCCCGCTGATTGCCGAATGCAATTGACTACTGGCTACTGACCACTGGAAGAACATGGCATACGATAAGGAACTCGAGGTCGCACTGGAAGCTGCCGAGATGGCGGGCCAGGCCATCATGGATCATTACGAGCGCTTCGAGGTGGTGCCCGATGCGCCGGCCAGCATCAGCACCGATGCCGACCGTCAGGGGCAGGAAATCATCCTGGCGCGGCTGAAGCGCTTCTTCCCCGACGATGCCTTGTGCGCCGAGGAATCGACGGCCACCCTGGCCGAGGCGTCTCATTTCGGCCCGCGGCTGTGGATCGTCGATCCGATCGACGGCACGCGCGGCTTTGCCCGCAAGAACGGCGAGTTCTCGGTGATGATCGCCTTTGTCGACAAGGGCGAGGTCACCGTGGGCGTGGTGCTCGAGCCCGCCAAGGCTCGCCTCACCTACGCATCCCTCGGGCAGGGCTGCTGGAAAAAAGACGGCGACGCCGAGGCCGTGAAGAGCGAGGTCAGCGCCGTCACGCAGCTCAGCGAGGCCACCTTGACGCGCAGCCGCTCGAAATCGGAAAGCCACGATCCGCGTCTGAAGGCACTGGGCCCGAAAGGGCTGCTCGAAACCTACTCGGCGGGCATCAAGCTGGCCCTGGTCGCGCGCGGTGAAGCCGATCTCTATCTCAACACCTATCGCGCCTTCCATGACTGGGACATTGCCGCCGGGCACATCCTCGTGCTCGAAGCGGGCGGCCTGGCCACTGGCCTCGCCGGTGAACAGCTCACCTACGGCGGCAATGGCAACTGGCAACGCCATGGCTTGCTGGCCACCAATCGCACGTTACACGAAGCTGCCCTCAAAGCGCTGGCCAGCGTGCCGTCATCGGGCAGCAAATAGGACCCGTCACGTTTCCGCACCTAGCAACGGCTCCGCATCAGGATCGATTGTCGGCCCGGCCCAGTAACACAGCCCGATGCCCAGCCAGTAGAGCGCGAACAGGGGCAGCGCCAGGAACTGCATACACAGAGCGTCCATCGTGGGCGACAGGACCGCCGCCGCCGCTTCGATGACAAAGAGCGCGATGCGCCAGTGCCGCGCCCAGTCCGCCGGGCCGGCAATGCCGACCTTCTGCAAGAAGAGCATCACGATCGGCAACTGAAAGGTCAGGCCGAACACTAACGGCATCATCACGGCAAAGGTGAGCCACTCGCCGAAACGGATGTCGGGATCGAGATTGAGCCAGCGATTGAAGAAGAGCAGGGCGTCGAGCGCCTGCGGCACGACCACGAACTGGCAGAGGGCCACTCCCGCCAGGAACAACCCGAGGCTGAAGGGCAGCCCGCGCCAGAAGACTTTCTTCTCGTGCGGATAGAGCCCCTCGGCGACGAACAGCCACAGCTGATAGAAGATCCATGGGCTGGCCAGCAAGATGCCGCAATACAGCCAGATCTTGAAGTAGGCGAGCAGCCCTTCCGCCGGGCCAAAGGTCTTCAGCGCTGCTTGCCCGGTGAAGTGCATGAGGGCCGGGTGCAGCTTGCAGAGAGCGCGCAAGGGCTCCTCGAGCCAGGCCGATACCTCGATTCGCGGATCGGCGCTCGCCAGGACGGGCTGCCCGGTAAGCTGCCCCACCTCGGCGGCATCCATGCTGATGCGAATGGGCAACGGCTGATTGATGGCCTCGAGATGCGGATCGCCGTCGTTGAGCCGTTTTTCCAGCTCGGTCACCTGCTGACGATGGAATGTTTGCAGGGCCCCTTCGATCGGCGCCGTGATGAAATGAAAGGCATGCGGCGTGAAATAGAGGCTGAGCGCCAGGGCTGCTACCAGCCCGAACAC
>JBFWSD010000365.1:0-6644 GCA_050248575.1 Gemmataceae bacterium | reverse complement strand
GCCGTAGCCCGAGGTGATGAAGACGTGATTGTCGTGGAAGATGGGCGTGGGGATGATGGCGGTGCCGTTGCGGCCCTCGCCGCTCTTCCACAGCGGGCGGCCATCGTCGGCGGTAACCGCGGCGACGCCCTGGCTGGTCATGTTGATGTACTGTTTCACGCCGCCGACGTCGGCGGTGATGATCGAGGAGTAGGCGGCTCCGTCGGTGAGCCCTTTGCTGTACCAGAGGGGCTTGCCGGTCTTCTTGTCGAAGGCGGCAAAGGTGCCGATCTTGGAGCCCGGCGTGCACACGACCTTGTCGCCGTCGATGAGGGGCGATTCGGTGTAGCCCCAGTTGGGGGTGCGGCCGCCCGCCTTGGTGAAGCTGTTCGACCAGCGTCCCTTGCCCGTCTTGGCATCGACACAGGCCAGATTGCCCGCCGCGGAGATGGCGTAGATGGCATCGCCGTCAACGGTGGGCGTGCCGCGCGGGCCGTCGCCCCAGCCGTTGGTGTAGTGAGCGCCGATGGGGGTGGCCCAGACGCGCTTGCCCGTGTTCACATCGACCGCGATCACGTACTCGCTCTTGCCGTCGGAGCCCAGGGTGTAGAGGCGGTCGCCGACCACGGCAAAGCCGGAGAAGCCGATGCCGGCGTCCTCGCAGGTCCACAGGAGCTTGGGGCCGCCCTGGGGCCACTTGGCCAGCAGCCCGGTCTCTTGGGAAACGTCGGTGCGTTCCGGCCCGCGCCACTGCGGCCAGTCGGCACCGTGCACGACCAGGGTGGTCGGAATCATGAGCATTGCCGCCAGCAGCCACCGCGTCTTCATGGCACACCTCGAACGGAATAAGGAAACGGCCCGGCCCCCACTTATTGATAGCGGAGAGAGGCTGGCTATTCACTGGAATTCAGGTTTGGGAGTCCTATCGTGGGGCCAACTCCCGTCGCTCACGCTCCGGGCTCGCCACGCACCGTTCAGCTCTTGTCTGCGCTGGTGAAATGGCCCAGGAGTTCGAGGCGATAGCTGGTGACCTCGAAGCCTTGCTGGCGCAAGGATTCGACCAGCTCCGGGTCGAGCTTGGCGATGAGGTCGCTATCGAAGGGGGTGTGCAGATCGCGAACCTGGCCGGTCTTGAGGTCGCGAAGGTGGTAGTGATTGTCGCAGCGGCAATCGTAACGCGACGGGCCATCGGAATTGGCGATCTTGGCGGCCAGCCCGGAATCGACCAGGGCGTCGAGCGCCTTGTAGACGGTGGCCAGGCTGATGTTCGGGATGTCCTGGCGAACAGCCAGGTAAACATCCTCGGCGGTGGGATGAGTATCGACCGACTGGAGGTAATCGAAGACGGCGGCCCGCTGCTTGGTGAAACGCCAGCCCGCCTTGTCGAGGGCATCGCGCAGGTCGGTTGCTACCGCGGAGGGAGTGGCGTGCTCGATGTCATTCATGGTTCTTCCCGCTCCGTCGCATCAGTCTCTTCCTACATTACTTTACGGAGATTTCTGCCTTCAGACAAGATGCGCGGGCCGGGATTATGCACTTTGGAAGAGTGCAGTTAGAGTCGGCGCGAGCTTCCCCGGAGCGCGCAGATTCGCGTGTCTGCGCCGATTCGTTCGTCATAATCCTCCTCATGCATTCTCTGTTCATTTCCGATCTTTGCTGAACAGGCCGCAAGTCCGGCCTTTACCAGGTCCGATATTTGAAGACTGAAGTTGGGGAGAAACGACTTCGCACGGCTGCCCGGCCCGCGCAAAGTTGCCAGAGGCCGGGTCTGCCCATTCGACCCCGTCGTCCGGGGTTCCCTCCGGAAAGGTAGGAAAAGCATGAATCAGCGCAAGATGCTGTGGATCGGTGTGTTGATGTTGAGCAGCGTGCTGGGCTGCCAGAACCGGCGCCAGCAATGCGTGAGCTGCTGCTGGGAATGCGCCACGCCTGTGCAGACCGTGGTGGTGACGCAGCCCTTGCCGGACCCGGTGGCAGCGGCCCCCGAGGTCGGCGACACGGAAGAGTCGGAACCGATCGCCAACGTGTCGATCACCGCGGTCGCTCCCGGCATGCACGAGGGCACCCAGACCAGCGGCACCGTGGTGTTCACGCCCAAGGAAGCCAAGACCCTTGGCATCAAGCCGGGCGTGACTCCGACGGCCCTGTGGGTTCCTTCCCGCGCCAATTCCGAGATGGTTGCCACCGATCAGTGAGGATTCGTCAGCGAGTTGTTTCCAGCGATCAGCGATGCCAGGTCATCGCTGATCGCTGCGTCGTTTGACCAGCGGGCCAATCGGGTCACCGATCAGGGGCTGCCGTTTGTGGCGCAGGTTGCACGGTAGGCAGGGCAGCCAGGTCCGCTTCGTCGAGCATGTAGCGGCGGATCGAGGTGGCCCGCCCGGTGGGTGCATCCACCTCGATGATGGCGCCGGCCAGCCTCGGGTCGCCCGTGGCCACATCGAACGGGCTGGGAATGAAGGTGACGGCCGTCGAGAGCACGCGATCGATGCGGCGGCCCAGGATGCTGTCGTACGGGCCGGTCATGCCCACGTCGCTGATGAAGGCGGTGCCCGGTGCAAAAACTTGCTCGTCGGCAGTGGGCACGTGCGTGTGCGTACCGAACACGGCGGTCACCTTGCCCTTGAGGTGATGCAGCATCAAGTACTTGTCGGCGGTGGCCTCGGCGTGCATGTCGCAGACGATGATGGCGGCCCGCCCGTTGAGCTGTTCGAGGACGCGTTCGGCCGCCTTGAACGGGCAATCGACCGGCTTCATGAAGGTGCGGCCCAGCAGCGAGAAGGCGGCCACCTGCGTGCCATCCTTGGCAGTCAGCTGGGCAAAGTCGCGGCCCGGGGCCTCGCTGGGCAAATTGGCGGGCCGGCAAATCCGCTCGTCGCTTTCCAGCACGCTGACGATTTCCAGCCGCTTGTAGGCATGATCGCCGAGTGTGATCAGGTCGATGCCCGCCTCGCGCAGCTGGCGGAAGTGTTGCGGCGTGAGTCCGCTCCCCTTGGTGCAGTTCTCGGCATTGGCGATGACCAGATCGAGCCCTTCATGGGCGATGGCAGCCGGCAACGCCCGCTTGACAAAGGTCAAGCCCGCCGGCCCAACGACATCACCCAGAAAGAGAATACGCATGCGGTGTCCGGTTTAACAGCCTCACTTACCGGGCAAACTCCACGGCCCGCGTCTCCCGCACCACGGTGACCTTGATCTCGCCCGGGTAGTTGAGCTGTTCCTCGATCGCCTTGGCGATTTCGCGGCAGACCTTGACCGCGTCGCTGTCGGTGGTCAGGTCGGAGTTGGCAATGACGCGCACTTCGCGGCCCGCCTGGATGGCGTAGGCGTGCTCGATGCCCGGGAAGCCGGACGCCACGGCCTCGAGTTCTTCGAGGCGTTTCACGTACTTCTCGAGGGTCTCGCGCCGCGCGCCGGGCCGGGCCGCACTGATCGCGTCGGCGGCCGCCACCAGCACCGTGTAGATATGATCCACCGTGATGTCGTCGTGGTGGCCCACGATGGCGTGCAGCACCTCCTTGCTGGTCTCGCCGTAGCGGCGGGCCAGCTCGGCACCGATCTTGGGGTGGCCCCCTTCCATTTCGTGGTCGGCCGCCTTGCCCACGTCGTGCAACAGCCCGCAACGACGGGCCAGCATCCCGTTCAGCCCGAGCTCGTCGGCCATCATGCCGCACAGGTGGGCCACTTCCAGGCTGTGCTGCAACACGTTCTGACTATAGCTGGTGCGGAAACGGAGCCGGCCCAGGAGTTGCACGATCTTCTCGTGCACGGGAGCGCCGACGTTGGCGTCCATCACTGCCTGCTTGCCCACTTCCTGGATGAACTTGTCCATCTCGGTCTGCGTTTCCTTGACCACTTCCTCGATGCGCGAGGGATGGATGCGGCCGTCCTGGATGAGCTTGGTGAGGGCCTGCTTGGCGGTTTCGCGGCGGATGTTGTCGAAGGCGCTGACGATGACCACGCCGGGCGTGTCGTCGACGATGACGTCGACGCCGGTGCATTTTTCGAAGGTGCGGATGTTGCGGCCCTCGCGGCCGATGATGCGGCCCTTCATGTCGTCGGAGGGGATGTCGACCGTGCTCACGGTCGTCTCGGCGGTGTGTTCGGCGGCGTAGCGCTGGATGGAGCTGGCCAGCACCTGGCGGGCCTTCTCCTCGCTGACGGATTTGATCTGTTCTTCGTTGCGCTGGATGCGGCTGGCCACCTCGTCGGCCAGTTCCTTGTCGAGACGTTCGAGGAGCAGCCGTTCCGCGTTGTCGCGATCGAGCCCGCTGATCTCGTGCAACTTCTCGGTCTGCTCGGCGAAGACGCGTTCCAGTTCCTTGGTGCGTTTCTCCAGCCCCTCGCGCTTTTCATGGAGCTTGCGCTGGGTGTTCTCGAGGGCGCGTTCTTTCTTCACCTGGAGCTGATGTTTCTGGTCGAGGGTGTCTTCGCGTTTTTCGAGGCGGCGTTCCTGTTCGCGCTGTTCATTGCGGGCGGTTTCGAGTTCGCGGTTGAACTCGTCGCGCTTCTTGAAGATCTCGTCCTTGGCCTTGAGCTCGCTTTCCTTGAGGATGTTCTCGGCTTGCTTCTGGGCCTGGGCAGTGATCTCGGCGACCCTGTTCTGGGCACTGTTGAGGCTGATGCGGTCCTGATAACGGGCAACCACGTAACCAACCAACGATGCCACCAGGGAAGCCGCCGCGATGAGAATCACGCAGGTAAGCGTGTCCACCATGGGGGCCACTCCGGTCAGCGGCCGCAGGCTTGTCGAGAAGCTCGGCACTCGCGCTCGCTCAGCGCTCGCCGAGGATCGGTTGGTCGGTAGAACTCAGACGGGCAGCTCGATAAGGCAACTCCAACCCGCGAGAGCATTCATGTGTGTCTGACGTTTCGGCCCGCGCGATTACTGCGTGGCCGAAACGGTGCTTCGCCGTTGAGATCAGGATCCTCAACTGGCGCTTTCGATACAGGAAGCTCCCACGTCCCGCGGACGATGCAGCGCACGGGGGCGCGCATCCGATGCAAGTACTGCCATGGGCGCCGCCAGCTCCCCGTCAGGAGAATGCCGGCAACCGCCCCCAGAACCAGACTCACGCAGATCAACCAGATGAGATTCATAAAGATAATGCAGGTCGTTCTGTCGCCAGGCTCCGGCTCTTCCCGGTGGGCGCCAGGAAGGGGGTTGGTGTTGATTACCGCAGTGCTTCCGGGCCCTTGCCAACGCTTCTTGTCGAGAAGCCGCGGACCTTGGTTAAACGGAAACTGCGTATCACAATCGCTGGAACCTGTTTACACAGGCCAGCGGTGGCCTCACATTGGCCATGAGGCCATTATGTGTGCGTTTCGTGAACCGGTCAACGGAAAAGAAGAGGGCAACCTGGGAATCAACCCGCGCGGCCCTGCGCACGGGCAGTCTCATCTCGATTTCATCGTTTCGCCCGCATTTCTCCCACGTTAGAATCCTGCCAAACAGCCCCGAAGATCCCTCTTACGGAGTAGCCTCATGCAACGTCGTGATTTCCTGAAGTCGAGCGCCGCCTCGGCGGGGGCGCTGGCCCTGCCCAACGTCCTTCATGCCGACGACAAGTCGGGCAGCAAGAACCCGATCATCGGCCAGGGGGAACATCGCTACGAGTGCCAGCACGACTGGGGCCAGCTCCCCAAGGAGCTCCGCTGGGAAACCACGCACGGCATCTGCGTCGACGCAGCCGGCCTCATCTACATCAAGCACCTGGGCCACGGCAGCACGCCGCTCGACACCATCGTCGTCTTCGATCCCGACGGCAAGTTCGTCCGCTCCTTCGGCAAGGAATACTACCGCGGCGGCCACGGCATCGATGTCCGCAAGGAGGGCAACGAAGAATTCCTCTACCTCTCCGACGTCCACAATCGCCAGGTGGTGAAGACCAACCTCAAGGGCGAAGAGGTCTGGAAGCGCAGCTATCCCAAGGAGGCCAACGTCTACAAGGACGAGAAGGGCTACAAGCCGACCAATGTGGCCTTCGCCCCCGACGGGGGCTTCTACGTCGGCGACGGCTACGGCTCGCACTACATCCACCAGTACGATAAAGACGCGAAGTGGGTCCGCACCTGGGGCGGCGCCGGCAAGGCGCCGGGCAAGATGCAAACCCCGCACGGCCTCTGGCTCGACGATCGCCCGGGCCGCACGCCCTCGCTGGTGGTGGCCGACCGCGCCAATGCCCGCCTGCAATACTTCACGCTCGACGGCAAGCACATCGGCTTCGTCAACGACGTGCTGTTCCCGGCCCACTTCGACATCAAGGGGGAAGTGCTGCTCGTGCCCGACCTGCACGCGCGCGTGTCGCTCTTCGACAAGGACAACAAGCCGATCGTCCACCTCGGTGACGACGCCGACTGGATCGCGGAAGTGAAGAAGTTCAAGGTCCGCAGCGACCCGAAGAGCTGGCGGGCGGGCAAGTTCGTCCACCCGCACGACGCCTGCTTCGACAAGGCGGGCAACATCTTCGTCGTCGAATGGGTGCAAACCGGCCGCGTTACCAAGCTCAAGAAGGTAACGTGACAAGTCATGCTTCGCCCGCGGATTCACGCGCCAGGTCCATCCGCGGGCGTTTTTCACTCCCGTTCGATGTATTGCCGCAGCTCTTCGACCTTGTCGAGGTCGATGCCTTCGGGCTTGTTCTTCAGGATCCAGTCCACGTCCG
>JBFWSD010000364.1:0-6664 GCA_050248575.1 Gemmataceae bacterium | reverse complement strand
AGATGTGCTGCGTGCGCGAATCGCGCACCAACACGCCCCTCCAGGCCCTCAACCTGATGAACGACGTCACCTTCGTGGAAGCCGCGCGTGTGCTGGCCCAGCAGGCGTGGCCACAAGGAGGCAAGACCGCGGAAGAACGTCTCACCTACATGTTCCGCCGCGTGCTGGCCCGCCCGCCCAGGCCGCTCGAGCTGAAGATCCTTGCCAACGGCTACCAGTTCCACCTGGCCGAATTTCGCAAGGACGAGGCCGCGGCCCGCCAGCTGATCGAACAAGGCGAATCCAAGGTGGACCGCAAGATCGAGGTGGCCGAGCTGGCCGCCGCCACCACCATCGCCGGCCTGATCCTCAACCTGGATGAGACGATTACCAAGGAGTAGACATGAACGCGCCCGACCTCGAACCTGACGAGCGAGACTCGCTCAGTCCAGCTTGGATTGCTGAGCTTGACCGTCGAGTTCTCGCGTTCAAGAACGGAGCCGTCGAGCCTGGGCTACGTTGCCTACGCGTTTGACGGCATTGCTCGAATCAGCCGAACCTGAGCTGGTATTCGGCGGTCGACAGGAAGCAATCGGCATTGCTGCGGGCTGGGACGCGGGCGGCCCGCTCTATCTGGGCTATTTCACTCGCGCGGGATTCAAGCTCAACAACCTGCATGATTCGCTGGGCTTTCTGCAGCGGCGTCAACAATGGTTCCGTGAGAAGTATGGCATCAGATAAGATGTGGCAAGCGCTGACGCAATCACTGTCCAGCAACACGATTCACCATCGCTTCCTCCGTGGCGACGCGGCCCTGTCCTATGCCGAGGTCCTCGATCTGTGGCAGGGGGACGAGTCCTTCCGCGGCTTCTTCAACACGCTGCTGGCCGATGCCCCGTTCAGTGCTTATCGCTGGGAGACGCCGGCGGTCACGCGGGCCACGCTGGACCGGCCCTTCGAGTTTGTCTTGCTCGACGACCCGGGGCTGGATCGGCCGGCCGAGCGCCAGGCGTTTGCCGAGCACTTCGCAGCGGAAGAGAGCGTGGTGGCGTTTGCCAACCTGGGCAAGGATGCACACCTGGTGGTGCCCTGCCCGCGCGGGCCGGATAGCGCCTACGGACATCTTGCGGCGTTCGTCCGCCAGGCGCCGCCCGCACAGCGCGATCTCTTGTGGCAAAAAGTCGGTCAAACCGTGCGAATCCAGCTCGCCACCGGATCGCGCTGGCTGAGCACCGCCGGCATGGGCGTGGCCTGGCTGCACGTGCGTTTCGATACGCGGCCCAAGTATTACGGGCACCGTCCGTATCAGCAGCCCGCTTGAAAGGAGGGTTTCAGTCTGACTTCTCTTCGGACTTGATGCCGAACTCGCGGCTGAGTTCCTTGAGGATGTTTTCTTCGCGGATGATGGCCTTCATCAACTCGGGGAAGGAAAGCGCGCCGAGGGCCACGGCCCGCTGCACGAGATAGGGGATCGGGCTATGCGGTTCGAGTTGCTGCAAGACAGCGGCCGCCTGCGCGAGCTGGCGATAGGCCTCGGCGCGCGTGCTGGCGGCCCGGCCCGGCGTGGCCGGCTTGCCTTCGCCCGCGGCGCCGTCGCCCCCTTCGGCAGTTCCTTCCTCGCCGGCCGCCGGCCCCTTGAAGCTGACGACGTGCTGCGCCAGCCCTTTGCAATCTTCGAGAGACTGCCTCAGCTTGAACATCGACGGGGCCACGTCCCCCATCTTTTCCTTCAACTGATTCGCCAGCAGGTTCACGTCTTCGACCGCTTGCGTCAAGGCGTCCAGCGCGGCCTGGCATTGCTCGAGGGGCGTCGACACCATCGCCTTGTCAAAGTCCTCGCGGGCAATCCCCTTGCCCTCCTGCGATTGCTTCCAGTCCAGCCAGCTCAGCGGGCCGTCTTCGCCGTGCAGGAGCGGCACGGCACGCAGCGTGGTGGGAAAACGCGCGCCGCGATCGGGGTCGTCGAGCCAGTTGAAGGGGGACGCCCGCAGGTCCATGTCGTCGGGCGTCTCGATCACGGGCTGCAAGCGATCCCAGCACTGCTCCACGAGCAGGCGCAGCAGATGAATACCGTCGCGGCAGCCCTCGTAGCCGTGCAGCTTGACGAGCGCCTCGGCCAGGCGGGCCGAGGTGAGCAGGTCCTTGGAATTCTTGGTCAACACTTCCTGAGCCCGCTTGATGATGCCGGGCCAGTCCGCCTTCTTGAAAGTCTCCGGCCGCATCGGGTCGTCGGGGGCATACGCCGACGGATCGTCTTCCTTGCGATCCTCCTCGAATTTGTCGCGCAGGTCGAAAGGCACCGACGAGCCCGCGGGTTCATCTCCCGGAATCGGCGCCAGCAAGGTATCGAAGTCGATGAGGGGTTCAGAAGCTGCCATCGATCACCGCACGTGAGACCAAGGATTGGAAACGGGCTGAGAACCACACTCGGAAAGGAGCGCGGCAGGTATGAGTAAGCCTAGCCGATCCCTCGATGGCAGGCAAGGTTGCGGCCCGGCTGCCGCCAGCGGGCTGGCGGCACCGTCTTCATCTGCCCTGCACAATCGCCCCAGGTGTTACATGCCGCACTCAAGACAGGCGGCCCGCCAGCCGCCAGAGGTAGTAATACAGGTGCGGCCCGAGTGGCACACGCCGCACCAACGGCGGGCACAACCCCCGGACGTAGGCCCGTGGCGGAAAAACACGCGGCGCATACACGCGCAGCACATCGCTCCAGCGATCCATCAAGGCGGCCAGCCGCAGCCGCAAGCGCTCGTCCTGCTCGCGATCGATATCGATCAGGAAGGACGGGGAAAGACTGCGAACCACGCGAGCCCGGGCTCCCGCGAGCGGCGGCACTTGCGCCACGCAACATCCTGCTTCGCCCAGTCCGAGCAAGCGGTCGGCCAGTTCGAGGGCGGCCGCCAGTCGGATGAGACAACGGCCCGCGCGGGCACGCTCGACCAGTACGCGCCAGTCGATCTCGTTGTGGCAGCGCTGCACATACTCGGCGACATCCATCAGGCAACGCAAGAGGGCAAAGTTGTGTTGATGGGCGTGCATGGCCAGCACCAGCAACTCGTCTTCGGGACATAGCACTTGCACGGGAACATCGCCGAGAGAAGCCGGCCGCGCCCGGGCCATCATGCCCGCGACATCGGGCTGACAGGCAGCCGGCCCGCTCAGTCGTTCGTGCACCTCGACCAGGATCGCGCAGCCCGCGACGGCTTTCTTCAGAAACGACTGGTGATGGTCGCCCAGTGGATGTTCGTCCTTGCCCGGTTCTGGGGCGGAGTAAGGATCAAAGCTCTCCGCGGCGAGCACACGGGCAACGTCGCTCATCCGGGCAGGCTCGACCAGCACATCGAGATCGCTGCACTGCCGCGCGTCACTGCGGCCGTAGAGTGCTTCGGAGAGGACGAGACCTTTGAGCCAGACGACGGGAATCTGCGCACGCTCGAAGGCCCGGGCCAGGCGCAGCTGGGCGTCACGCAAGACCAGAGCCTGGGCCGACTCGCGATGCAACTGTGCTTGCCATCCCGTTCGGCGTGGCTCGTCGACGAGAGCATGCGACAGCAAATGAGAGTAGACGAAGTAGGCCACGCCGTGATCGAGGGCGGCTTGCTCGAGCTGGTCCCAGTCGAGCCCGCGTGCGCGGGCGGCCCGTACTTGCTGCTGATGCCCGTCCACGAAGTCGCGCCGCGCGCAGGCGATCAATACTTCTTGTTCGGGGCTCGGGAGTGACAGGGCTGCCCGCATCGCTGATGGCGTGTCTCTTGCCGAAGCCGGATGTTTGGTTCATGTTAATACTAACGGCTCAGCCTGCCAGTAACCACGGAGACCTCGATGCAGCCCGCCGCCGGCACGGTCATTACTTGCAAGTCCACCGAGGAGTTTTCCTCCTGGATCTCGACCGCGGGCGGCTCGCTCATCGTCACCACCTACCAGGCAGGCAAGGTGGCCTTCCTGGGCTGGAACGGGCAGCAAGTCTCGCTCCTCATGCGCGATTTCCAGAAGCCGATGGGGCTGGCGATCCACGAGGACAAGATCGCCCTGGCCACGCGCAACGCCCTGTGGGTGTTCGCCAACGCCCCGGCACTGGCGCCCAGCATGATCGAGCACCAGCCGGGCCGCTACGACGCCCTCTTTCTGCCCCGCCTGCTCTACTGCACCGGCGATCTCAACATTCACGACCTCGCCTATGCCAACGACGAACTCTGGATCGTCAACACGCGTTTCTCTTGCCTCGCCAACCCGAGTGTGGACTTCTGTTTCACGGAACGCTGGCGGCCCCCGTTCGTCACCGATCTGGTTCCCGAGGATCGCTGCCATCTGAATGGGCTCGCGGTGGTCGAGGGCAAACCTCGTTACGTGACAGCACTCGGCACCACGGATGTGCCCGGCGCCTGGCGAGACCAGAAAGCAACCGGCGGCATCGTCATGGATGTGACCAGCAACGCCATCGTCGACACCGGGCTGTCGATGCCCCATTCGCCGCGCTGGCACCAGGGCAAGCTCTGGCTGCTCAACTCCGGCGCCGGCGAACTGCTTGTCACCGAACCGGAGCGTGGCCGCAGCGAGGTGGTGTGTCGTTTGCCCGGCTATCTGCGCGGCCTCTGTTTTGTCGGCAACGATGCTGTGGTCGGGCTCTGCAAGATTCGCGAACGGCACATCTTCGGCGGGCTGCCCATCCAGGAAAGAGGCGATCAACTCCTGTGCGGCATCGCCGTCGTCGACACCACGGCGGGCCGACCAAAAGCGATCTTCGAGTTCACCGAGGGCTGCCACGAGATTTACGATGTGGGCTTCCTGCCCGGCATCCACCGGGCCAACATCCTCAACCTGCAACGGCCCGAAGTGTACGACGCCTTCCCGACGCCGCTCTATTCCTACTGGCTGCGGCCCAGTTCCGAGCTGCCGCTCGATGCGCCCGCTGGGGGGCACAGCCCTCCCGCATAATCCGAAAATCCCGCATGCACCGCAAGCTCGGGAGTTCTGGCTCCTGAGGACGGCCCTTTCGGAATAGGTTTGCCGCGTTTGCGGACGATTAGCCTTTGAGAGACCACAGGAGGTGGGGAAGTTCATCATGGCGGAGCCACGACAACGGCGACTGATTCCTTTCTTGATTCTCGGCATGCTGGCCAGCAGCTCGCTGGCGCGGGGCCAGTCCCTGTTGCCTCTGACCGAAGAACAAGAACCGTTGCCTGCTGCCGACTGCGTCGATTGCCAGTTTCCGGAGGATTCTCAGCCACGGCCCCATCGGTCCTTGCTCGATCAGTTTCTCGGTCGAGGCGAATCGTCTGCCGACGACAGCAACTCGACTGGTGCTGGTAGCACCAACGAAGGAGCGCTCAGCGGCAATCCAGGAGCGACGGACCTCTCGGTCGGCTCGGGCTGGCTCGGCGATCGGCTCGGCATCAATCGCAAGGGCTTCCGCTTCGGCGGCCTCAACGTCACCGACGCCAACGGGCAGTTCACCGGTGGCGCCGCGCCCGGCGTCTGGACCGGCGGCAGCCTGACCATCCTCGACCTGTCCCTCGATACCGAAGAATGCCTGGGCTGGAAGGGGGGCAAATGCGGTGCAGAGTTCCTCTTCTTCGGCAGCGGCACGATCAACGACAACGCTGGCACGGTGATGGGCTATAGCTCGCTCGACGCCGGCCCACCGCGCTCACGCGCCGAGATCTACACGCTCTGGTACCGCCAGTACTTCCTCGACCAGAAGTTCATGGTGCGGATTGGCAAGCTGGTGCCGATGGCTGATTTCAACAACGTGGTGCGCTCCACGCGTTTCTCCAACGAGAGCTACAATATCTCCGGCCTCAGCAGTGCCGTGCTGGCGCCGCTCTATGTGGCCCCCACGATGCTCGGCGTCATGCCGGGCTACTACAACTCGGCCACTGGCCTGACCTGCTCGTTCAGCCCCAACAAGACTCTTTACGCTCAGTACGGACTCTACGACGGCAACGTGGCGGCGGGCCGCCAGACCGGGCTCGAGGGGCCGAACTTCAACAGCTACAATTTTCACATTGTCGAAGGCGGGGCTAACTGGACCATCGGCCCGGAGAACAAACCAGGGAAATTTGGGGCCGGCTACTGGAAGCAGACCGGCTTGCTGTCCGCCCCGGGCGGCGACGTGCGCGGCGCCGAGGGCATGTATCTGTTCGCTTCGCATCGGCTCTACTACGAACAGCCCGGCGAGAATAACAACGGTCTCTCCACCTACGCTCAGTTCGGCGCTACCAATTCCGACTTCATCAGCACGCACCGGTTCGTCGGTTATGGCTTGACCTACTTCGGTCCGCTCGCGGGCCGCGACGACGATTCCGCCGGCTTCGCCATGGCCTATGGCAGGATGAACAACGATCCGGCCGCGGCCCTGGGTCGGCAAGAGCTCATCTACACGTGGTACTATCAAATTCAGGTCAACTCGAATTGCTTCGTGCAGCCCAATCTGACCTACATCTCGACGCCGGCGAGCAGCCCGGGACAGAACGACGTTTTTGCCCTCACGCTGCGGGCTGCCTTGCTTTTCTGATGCCTCTGCCCCGATTTCGAAATTTCGAGAAGATTCTTCGTTTGCCTGTCACACTTCGACTTTTGCCACGTTGAGTGTGGCGGCAGCGTCAGGTTGGTCAGTTCAAGTTTGGCGCGCCGCAGGTTTCGTACTAGTCTCTTTGGGTCAGCAGCTCTGCTCGAAGATGGT
>JBFWSD010000363.1:0-6670 GCA_050248575.1 Gemmataceae bacterium | reverse complement strand
CCCCGGGGCGGCAGTTCTTGGTGAAAGGAGAATCGCATGTTCCGTTACGCAAGTCTGGCTCTGTTTGGTCTCGTGCTTGCCCTGCCGCTGCAGGCGGGCAAGTTCAACAAGGTGCTGAGCGTCGGCGATCAGGCGCCCGAGTGGGCTGGCCTGCCCGGCACCGACGGCAAGAACCACGCGCTGGCCGACCTCAAGAACAAGGACGTGGTCGTGGTCGTGGTGACTTGCAACCACTGCCCGATCGCCGTGGCCTACGAGGACCGCATCATCGACTTCACGAAGAAGTACGCCGGGGCCGACAGCAAGGTGGCCGTGGTGGCCATCAACGTCAACAACCTCGATGCCGACAAGCTGCCCAAGATGAAAGAACGGGCCAAGGAAAAGGGCTTCAACTTCCCCTACCTCTACGATGAATCGCAGAAGATCGGCAAGGCCTACGGCGCCACCGTCACCCCCGAATTCTTCGTCCTCGACAAGAATCGCAAGGTGGTCTACATGGGCGCCATGGACGACACCAACTCGGCCAACGCCGTGAAGGAAAAGTACCTCGAAGCCGCGGTCGATGCCGCCCTCAAGGGCGAAAAGATCGCCAACACCGAGACCAAGGGTCGGGGCTGCAGCGTCAAGTACGACTGAGCGGTCTCGAGAAGCCCGGCATCTTGCTGCGAACAAGTTCGCGGAGGACGTGAGAAGCCGGGCTTCTTCCTTCGTTGCCATTGATCCCAATGCGTTCACCCACGCGAATCCGCTGTTTGTTTGCGGCCGGGAGCTGCCTGCTCCCGGCCTTGCTCCTTCTGGTGCGCGCGCCCACGCCCACGCTGCGCGGCGCGGCGCCTGCTGGCGAGCGCTCGCCTGTCGACGTACTGCTTACTCCCGATGAACGTTACTTGATCTCGATCAACCAGGGGTCGGGCACGATCGCGCTCGTCGATCTGTCCACCGCACGGGTGGTGTCGGAAGTGGCTTGCGGCGCGCGGCCCGGCGCGGCGGTCCTCACACCCAACGGCCGCCGCCTGCTCGTCTCGGCCACCTTCGCGGGCAAGATCACGCTTTTTGACATCGCAGACGGCACCTTGAAACCCGCCGGGGCCATCCCCGTCGGCTTTGCGCCGCGCGGCCTTGCCGTCGCGCCCGACGGCAAGCTGGCGTATGTGGCCCTCTCGAACGGCAGCGCCGTGGCGGTGCTCGACCTCGAACAGAACAAGCTGGTCGACAAGATCGAGGTGGGCCGCTGGCCCCGCTACCTGGCCCTTTCCCCCGATGGCAAGAAACTTGCCGTTGGCGTGAACGGCGACGGCGGCGTGGCCGTGGTGGATACGGCCACGCGCAAGCGTGCTTTCCTGGAAGACTTCGCCGGCATCAACCTCGGCCAGATGCAAGTCGCCGCCGACAATCGCTTCGTCTACTTCCCCTTCATGGTCTACCGGCACAACCCGATCACCGCGGGCAACATCCGCCTGGGCTGGGTGCTGGCGAGCCGCATCGGCCGCGTCCGCCTCGACAAGCAACTGCGCCGCGAAGCCGTGTCGCTCGATCCGCAAGGGCAGGCCATCGCCGATCCGCACGGGCTGGCTCTCAGCCCGGATGAGCAGACGCTCGTCTGTGCGGCCTCCGGCACGCAAGAACTCCTCGTCTACCGCTTGAAGGATTTGCCCTTGCAAGACTACGGGGGCAGTGACCATATCCCGCCCGACTTGCTCAAGGATCGCCAGCGCTT
Source organism: Gemmataceae bacterium (assembly GCA_050248575.1). GTDB lineage: Bacteria > Planctomycetota > Planctomycetia > Gemmatales > Gemmataceae > JBFWSD01. Next base: position 4,953 of record JBFWSD010000363.1, on the reverse strand, counting down.
TCGCCGCATCGCGCTGGGCGGCCGGCCGATGGCTTTGCGCTTCGCCCGCGACGGGCAACGCGTCTTCGTCGCCAACTACCTGCTCAATGCCATCCAGGTTGTCGACCTCTCTACCGACAAGATCGCGCAGACGATCCACCTGGGCGGGCCGAAGGAACCGTCACTGGCCCGCCGCGGCGAGGCCATCTTTTACGACGGCAAGCGCTCGCTCGATCAATGGTACAGTTGCCATAGCTGCCACTACGAGGGGGGCACCAACGCCATCGCCATGGACACACGCAACGACGGCCGGGACCGCACCTTCAAGACCGTGCTCCCCTTGCGGCACGTGGGCAAGACCGGCCCCTGGTTCTGGCACGGCTGGCAGACGGATCTCGACGCCGCCGTCCGCAAGTCGATGACCGAGACCATGCTCGGCAAAGAGCCGACTGCCGACGACGTGCGGGCCGTGATTGCCTTTCTCAACGAACTCGACGTTCCCCCCAATCCTTACCGGCAAGCGGATGGAACGCTGACGGAGCCGGCCCGGCGCGGCGAGAAGGTCTTCCAGCGCGCGGGCTGCGCGAACTGCCACTCCGGCCCCTACTTCACCGACGGCAAGATCCATGACGTCGGCCTGGGTGGCCGCAACGACGCCTACCAGGGATACAATCCCCCCTCGCTCCTGGGTGTCCACGACCGGGTCAAGTTCTTGCACGATGGCCGGGCCAGCTCGTTGCGCGAAGTGCTGACCGGCCCGCACAGCCCGGCCAGGCTGTCGGACACCACCTTGTCGGCCGAGGAGTTGGACGACCTGATCGCTTACTTGAAATCGCTCTGAAAGTGGCCCGAACAGGCAGCCCGCGCTCAAGCGTACTCAACGTCGAAGCGCTGGGTCCACTGGATCAGGTTGACCCAGCGCCAGACGCGGTAGTCGCAGGGCCGCTTGCCCGCGCGGATCTGTTGCCACTGGCGCAGCACCTCGTCGTGATTGAGGGCGCCGATGCGGCGGGCCGTCTCGCTCTGCAAGACACGCTCCACCCACGGCTCCAGTGCGCGCAGCCACGACGTTTCCGGCGTGGCGAAGCCGATCTTGTCGCGGCGGTCGAGGATCGCGTCGGGCACGATCCCCCGCATGGCCTCGCGGAAGACCCACTTGCTGACGCCGCGCGGCGAGATCAGATACGCCTCGGGCAACGAAAGCACGAACTCGGCCAGCCCGGGCGTCAGGAAGGGGACGCGGCTCTCGATCGAGAAGGCCATCGAATTGCGGTCCTCGTAGCGCAACAGCTGGGGCAGACTGGTCCGCACCAGCGTGCGATGCAGCTCGTGTCGCAAGAAATCATCGCTCTGCGTCACCGGGCTGACGGAATCGAGGGCCCCGCGCTCGGCCAGCCAGCCGGCATTGAGCCAGGTCTGGCCCGCCTTGCCGCGCAAGAGGCCGCGGGCCACCCGGCGCAAAGTCGACAGCTGCGGGATCGTGCCGATCATCTTCAAAGCGCCCCGGATGCCCACGCCGGGCAGCCGCGACGCTTGATGCGCGAACGACGCCGCATTCCACCACTCACCGCGGCGGATGAGCGTGGCCAGCCGCGCTCCCACGTAGGTGCGGTAACCAGCGAAGAGCTCGTCGGCTCCTTGCCCGTCGAGCATGACCTTGATGCCGTTCTCGCGGGCCAGCCGAAATACGCGATACTGGGCATAGATGCTGGTGCTGCCGAAGGGCACATCCTGCACGTGCACCAGGCGATCGAGATCGTTTTGCAGCTCGTCGGGATCGACGTGCACCTTGTGGATGGTGGCGCGGGCGGCCTGGCCCGCCAGGTCGATCCACTTCTCCTCGCTCAAGACCGCGTCGTTGGCCACGAAGCTGAACGAGTGCAGGGCCAGGCTGCCCCCTTGCAGGTGCCGCATGGCCATGACGATGGCCGTGGAATCGATGCCCCCGGAGAGGGCAGCCCCCACCGGCACGTCGCTGCGCATGTGCAGACGGACGCTGTCGAGGAAGCGCTCGCGCAGCTCGCGCGTGGCTTCCTCGAACGAGATATCGATGCGGTTCTGCAGATCGATGCGCCAGTAGCGTTCGGGCCGCCCGCCCGCGCCCAGATCGTCGAGTGAAATCTCGAGGAAATGGGCCGAGGGCACCTGCTGGATATCGGCGAACAGCGTCTCGGCGTCGTGATCGACGAGCGAGTCGCGCAGGTATTCGTGCAAGCGGGGGACGTTGGCCCGGCGGCCCACGCCCGGGATGGCCAGCAGGGTGCGGATCTCCGAGGCGAAGGCGAAGAAGTCCGGCTTGTGTACGTAGTAAAGCGGCTTGATGCCGAAGCAATCGCGGGCCAGCAACAACTTCCGCTCGCGCAGGTCGAGGAGCGCGAAGGCGAACATGCCGACCAGGCGATTGAGGGCGGCGCGGCCCCACGCGGCGCAGGCGGTCAGCAGCACCTCGGTATCCGAGGTGGACCGGAACGAGTAGCCCGCCCGTTCGAGCTCGGCGCGCAGCTCCTGGTAGTTGTAGATCTCGCCGTTGAAGGTGAGATGGAAGCGGCCGTCCGGCGTGCTGAAGGGCTGTCGGCCATTCGCGGACAGGTCCAGGATGGACAGGCGGCGCTGGAGCAGGATGCCTTCGCAGTGCGCGGGCGGGATCTCATCGTGCCCGGCCTGCACCTGGGCTGCTTGCCAGCTGAGCCAGCCATGATCGTCCGGGCCGCGGTGCTTGAGCAGCTCGAGCAGGTTGTTTGCGATGTGCGGCAGTTCCGCATTCAGCCCGACTAGCCCGGCAATCCCGCACATGAGGTGACTCCATTCACACACTAAGAGGCTGTCCGGAAAGCGGCAGAAGAAGCCCGGCTTCTGGCGTTTTCCGCGATTTTCTCGCTCCCGAGAATCAGGAAGCCGGGCTTCTGGGTGTATCCGGATAGCCTCCAAGATCTCTGCGGTGCTATCGCGGCCGCCTTATAGTGGATTGGCCCGGATTTCACAAGAGGAAAGGGGCGGCAGCGGGGCGACTTTGCAAGGGGCGCAAAGCACAGCGCCGCGGCGACGCGGGCAAGTTGGCCCGCTCCGGTTGTCTGCACCGCGCCCATGATGGCATTGTGGCCCGGGCGGGCGCGGATTACATTCCTCTCCGGTCAAGGAAGCAGGCCAGACCACGAGGGGATCATGAAGATCGTCACGGTGATTGGTGCGCGGCCGCAGTTCGTCAAGGCGGCCGCCGTTTCGCGCGTGCTGCGCACGCGGCCCGGCATCCAGGAAGTGCTCGTGCACACCGGGCAGCATTACGACGAAAACATGTCGGATGTCTTCTTCACCGAGCTCGACATCCCGCGCGCGGCACACAACCTCGGCATCGGTTCCGGCAGCCACGGCAGCCAGACGGGCCGCATGCTCGCCATGGTCGAAAAGGTCATCCTCGACGAGCGGGCCGATGGCGTGCTCGTCTACGGCGATACCAACTCCACGCTGGCCGGCGCGCTGGCGGCCGCCAAGCTGCACGTGCCCGTGGCCCACGTCGAGGCCGGGCTGCGCTCCTTCAATCGCCGCATGCCCGAAGAAATCAACCGCGTCGTCACCGACCACCTGTCCACCTGGCTGTTCGCCCCGACCGAGACGGCCGTCGAAAACCTGCGCCACGAAGGCATCGCCGCGGACAAGATTCACCTGGTCGGCGATGTCATGTACGACGCCACACTCTTCTATCAGAAGAAGTCGGACAGCGCCCTGCTCGACAAGCTCGGGCTGACAGCGAAACAGTACCTGCTGGCCACGATCCACCGCGCGGAGAACACCGACGACGTGGCGCGCTTGCGGGCCGTCTTCGACGGGCTGGCCGCAGTCGCCCGCGCCGGGCTGCCCGTCGTCTTGCCGCTTCATCCGCGCACGCGGGCTGCCCTCCAGCGGCATGGCCTGCTCGCTGACTACGGTCGTTGCTTGCGCCTGCTCGATCCGGTGGGCTATCTCGACATGATCACGCTCGAGAAGAATGCCCGCCTGATCGCCACCGATTCGGGCGGCGTGCAGAAGGAAGCCTACTTCTTCCGCGTGCCCTGCGTCACGTTGCGCGACGAGACCGAATGGTGCGAGCTGGTCACGCTGGGCTGGAATCGCCTGGTGCCGCCGCACGACGCGGACCTGGTCTGCCGCGGCGTGCAGGCCGCGCTGCACGAGAAGAACTGCCCGCCGGACAAAGCGACTCTGTACGGCGGGGGCCAGGCCACCAACCGCATCGTCAGCCTGCTCCAGGGCATGAACAAGCAAGCCGCCTGATTGACAGGCGTGGCGTTTTACATCGACGCGCCGAGGGTGTATGCCGCCGGACGCTTGGTACGTCGCCGAATGCTCTCTGCGGGGGCTCACACCCCCGGCGCGCCGTGCGAGGAAAACCCCGCATGCAAAAGGTGCTGGTGATCTCGTTTTCGGACCTGGCCCGGGATTCGCGGGTCAACCGTCAGCTCCGCTTCTTGAGGGAAGACCACTGCGTGCGGGCCGCCGGGCTCGCAGACCCCGCTCTCGACGGCGTCGATTTCCTGCCTCTCCGGTTGCTGCATAATCCGCGCTGGCGCAAACTGCGGGCCGCCCTGCTGCTCGCTTGCCGTTGCCACGAAACCTACTACTGGAGTCATGCACTGATCCAGGATGCGCTGGCGCGGCTATCGGGAGTGCAGGCCGACCTGATCGTGGCCAACGACCTGGTCACGCTGCCCCTGGCGCTAAAGCTGGCGGGCCCGGTCCCCGTCCTCTTCGACGCGCATGAATATGCCCCGCGCGAGTTCGATGATTCTTTCGTGTGGCGTCAGCTCGTGCAGCCCCACGCCACGGCGCTGTGCCGCCGCTATGTGCCCCGCGTCAGCGCCATGCTCACGGTGGCGCCGGGGATCGCCGACGCGTATGAAGAGCTGACCGGCGTGCGGCCCGTTGTCATGACCAACGCCCCCGATTACGAAGAACTGTCGCCGCGCCCGGCCGCAGCGGGCC
>JBFWSD010000362.1:0-6673 GCA_050248575.1 Gemmataceae bacterium | reverse complement strand
GGGGCGAAAAACCACGAATCCACCCCTGGAGATGTTCTATTCTGACCGCCCGTTGTCAGCTGCGCCTAAATCTCGTGAAAACCACCGCTTGCGACACGAAAGTTGTCAGCTGAAAACGGCACTAGCGCTGCTTCCGCCTTTTGGCCCTTCCTACTCTTGCTGGGACGTCGCCAAAACCAAGCTACCAATTTCCCACTGTCTGGCTCCACATCCAAGCCGGCTCGAAGTTTCGGGCCTCCTCGGAATCGCGTGTTGGCGAGCTTTACCCAGTAGGAGATTGACCATGCATTTCCCAGCGGCGATTTTGTTGTCACAGGCTGACAGCCGCCTTGCTTTTGAAAATGAGTACTGAGGACTTCGCCGCATTCATCAAGAAGTCGAATCGCCTCCTTCTCACTTTCTTGAGCCACTTCAATCGCCATTCTCTTCGATTCCGCAGGGTCCTCCAAGTCTGCGAGCTGACCATCCTCAGAGCACAATTGCGCCATCTCAGGAAAATACTTCAAATGAAAGGCAAGAAAGTTATACGACGTGGCGTGTGACATTGGCCGTCCCTCATCTACTAGATGTTCAAACGGTTCGCTTTCAACATAAGTCAACACAGAATAAGGGTCCCTGTAGCTGCCAAAATCTTTCAGTGGCAAGCGCCAACCGTAAACGTCCTTTAGCAACCCTGCAAGGTACATTTGCAAATACTGAAATCCGGGACAATTCTGCAGGTCTCCGAGAGCTTCCTGGAAAATCTTGGCAAGGTCGCGGAAGGACATCACTTCCCAGTCCGCCTTTGCTGTTTCGGGTTCACGTCCATCGACGGTAAGAAAGACCTTGATTCTCTCGTCGACAGCAGGTTGCTCCTCAAGCCAGTCTTCATACGTACTCAACTGCGCCTTGCTTTCATGAGCGTCGACCTTTGCTTCGATAACAAGCATCCAGGTCTCAGTTTCCTCGTTCTTTTCCCAAGTGCCCTTTGCAAAAACATCAAGCCGCCCCTTGGGGAGCTCAAGCTCGCTCTTGATCTTCTCGACAACGAGCGAGTCGTTAACCCAACCCTCGCTTAAGTGGAATAGCAAGTCCTGAAGCAATCGCGAACCAAATCCATGCTCGGAATTGGGATCCAGCAACCAAGCAATTAGCCTGGTCTGTTGGAGTTCGCTGCGGGCATTTCGCATCGGCCCAAAAAGGCTGACCGGACATCTGAGAGGATCGTAGGGAGGAAGTTTCTCAAAGAGTTGTCTTAATCTTTCTTGAGCGCACGCTCTCCACCTATCGAAACGAGGTGCCAAAACGTTAATGTGTCCAATCGGTTTGAATCGACGAACGATCGCATGGCGCGAAGATAAGTCATGCCGAAAGGCATTGAGTCGAGAGTACCGCTTCTGTCGTATTTCTTCGAATCGTCGAGCGAGAATCTTCGGAAACCGGTCGCGGCGGAGGATTCGACTCTCCAACTCTTGTAGATGATGCACGAAACAGAGTCGTTTCAGCCTTGGGTCGTCAAGGGAGTCCAAGCGGACCATTTTGCGTCCAGCTTCTTGCCAGACTTTGGCAGTTGGGCCGAGTCTTCCAGCGATGAGTTCAGCGCAGAGCTCATCAATCCACTTGCGATCTCCAGATATTGCAGTTGGAGCATTGTCGCTAGGAATGTGGGCGTCATTCATGATCAGGGCCTCTAGGCTCGAAGCTTTGATCCGCCAGCAATAGTGACCTGTTGAGACAGGTGAAGTCTAGATTGCGTATTGGACAAGGTCAAGCACTACCCCATCCGCCGCAGGTCCACATCCTCCGGCGCCGGGCAGTCGGGGTTCAGCCACTGGATGACTTCGGCCCAGCCGGCGCTGTCTTCGTCGTGTTGCAAATAGCCGTGAATGGGCCGCACGAGCGTCCAGCCGTCCTTGAGGTGAATCGTCAGCACCGGGTCGAAGAGCTGGCCCGCCAAGACGGCGGCGATGTAGTCGTCGATCTTCATCGCGCCGCGCACCTTGCCGTAGCCGGGCAGTCGGCTCGCGCCCACCATCCGCCAGATCTTCTCGGCCTGGACCAGGAAGCGGGCCGCGTCGGTCAGGCCATGGCCCAGCCCGTGGTGCTGATGCCGCGGATGCACCATGAGGTCGGCGCCGTAGAGCGTGTGCCCGTCGGGATCGTGATCGAGGAAAGTCCCCTGCGCGGTCAACACGTCCCACGAGTCGTCGATGTGAAAATCACGCAGCCGCAGGCGCAGCGTGAGGTGGACGCCAGCCACCTCGTTGGTGTTCCTGTCGAGGGCCACCAACTGCCCTTGCGGATAGACCTGGCGATGGTCCTCGAGCTCCTCGAGCGTGTACGGGGTCTCGGTCGGATAAACCAGCCGGCAGATGTCGATGATGGCTGCGTGATGCTCGGCCTGCACCCGATCGATGCGGTAGTTGGCTGGCAGCATGAAAACGACCTCGCTGGACGGGCAACTCAATGGAGTGTATGTTGCCCGCGCGCAGGCCGCAACGCACCGGCGGCAAAGAAACGGACTTGATGGTTGACGCCAAGGTTTACTTGGGGGCCAGCATGGCGGTCATGCGTTTGCCTTCCATGGAGGGCGCCTTCTCGACCTTGGCGAGGTCTTGCAGTTTCTCGAGGATGGCCAGCAAGATGCGGCGGCCCTCATCGATGTGCTGCATTTCGCGGCCGCGGAACAGCACGTTGACCAGGACCTTGTCCTTGTGCTCGAGGAAACGCCGGGCCTGATTGACCTTGGTCTCGATGTCGTGGTCGCCCGTCTTGGGGCGGACCCGGATTTCCTTGAGCTTCTGGTGATGCGCTTTCTGCTTGGTGATCTTGCGCGATTGCTGGTACTTGAACTTGCCGTAGTCCATGATCTTGCAGACGGGGGGCCGCTCGTTCGGGGCCACCTCGACCAGGTCGAGGTTCGCCTCCCGGGCCATGTCCAGTGCCTGTGCCGTCGGCACAACTCCCAGCTGCTCTCCTTCCAGACCAATGAGCCGCACCGGACTGATGCGAATCTGTTCGTTCACGCGTTGCCGGTCGCTGCTCTGGTGCCTGTCATGATGCCGCTCGATGGTAACTTTCCTCCTTCAGGTTGCGGAAGCGGTTTGCCTGGTGAATATACGGGCGTTCGGAGTTTGTTTTCGGTGGAATCCAGCGGGGAACGCTTCCGCGAGTCTGCGACCTTGCCCGCTTCGGTCGGCTTTCCCCGTGGTTGCCAATTGATCATCTTTACCAAATGGCCCGGCGCCGTCAACAGGCTACCGGCAAATCGGCAACTGAATACAGAATGGGCTCGCCGCCCGGGCCGCTCCCGCGCTGCACCATTGACAGCCCCCCGGAGCGGGATAGTCTAGCGGCGTTGGATCAGGCCGCATGAAACTCTTCCAAGGAGACCGACGATGGCGTCCAAGCCGGAGAAACGCATCCAGGAACTGCACCTGACGCTGCCCCCTGCCCCGAAGCCGGTGGCCAAGTACAAGACGGCGGTGCTGGCGGGCAACATGCTCTACGTCTCCGGGCACGGCCCGCTCAAGCCGGACGGCACGATGACCACGGGCAAGGTCGGCAAGGACCTCAATCTCGAGCAGGGGAAGGAAGCGGCCCGCCAGGTTGGCCTCGCCGTGCTCAGCACCATCAAGGCGACGATCGGCTCGCTCGACAAGGTGAAACGCCTGGTCAAGACGCTCGGCATGGTCAACGCGGTCACCGATTTCACCGAGCAACCCCAGGTCATCAATGGCTTTTCCGAGCTGATGGCCGAGGTGTTCGGCGACGACGCCGGCGTCGGCTCGCGCTCGGCGGTCGGCATGGGTTCGCTGCCCGGCAACATTTCCGTCGAGGTTGAGTGCATGTTCGAAGTCGAGGCGTGAGCGGTTCGCTAATCACGCTTGATGCGATAGAGCGTGGCCTCGTCGGTGAGGCGTTCGGCGCGGAAGCTCAAACCGTGCCGGGCAAAGGCAGTATCGATGAGGCTGCGCTCGACGCGATCGCGATCGGCCAGCAAGCACAGCCCGCCGGGCTCGAGAACGCGGCCCACCAGCCCGGCGATCGGCTCCACCTGGGACGATTCGTAGAAGAGGTCCGATGCCAGCAGCACCGGCACGCGTAGATCGGTGGGCGGCGTGTGCCAGTCCATATGCAAGAGTTGATAGCTGTCCAGGTTATTGAGCCTGACGCTCTCGGCGACGTAGCGGAGCGCGGCCGCATCGACATCACTGAAGGTGACGTGCAAGCCCGCGGCCAGCCCGGCGAGCCCGGGCAAGCCGAGCCCGCAGCCAATCTCGAGTGCCCGCGTTTCCTCAGCCCACCGCTCCTTCAAGATCACTTCGGCCAGCAACCTGGCGGTGGGCCACAGCGCCGCCCAGTAGGGCTGATAGACCTGCGAAGCGGTCGAGCCACCCAGGTGGGGGTCGTCCGACAACGGATCGACGGCGTCGGGGCGGGCCACCACGAAGGTGCGGCCCGCGAGCTGGACTCGTTCGTGCACGGTAGGCCCGAGAGCGTGCCCAGGCGTCTCGACGAGAGTGCGGTTGGAAGGATTGGCCACAAGTCTCCCGTTACTTCAACACCATCTTCTCGATCGCCCGGGCGAACGCCTGCACGTCTGGCTCGGGCCCGTCGCCGTAGTTGAGATGGCTCTGCTCGTTCCATTCGCACAGCACCGTGCGCGAACCGTCCCCCAGGTTGGCGCCTTTCTCCAGCGTGAAATAACGGAGCGGCAGTTCTTGCTCCTCGCTCGTCACGCTGTCCAGGTCGGCGAGCAACACGGCGGCCGTGAAATACGCCTCGGTCACGCCGCGCGGCGGCGGCAGTTCTACCATGGCACACGGATACGGCCCGATCCGCACCTTGTGCACCTTCAAGTTGTCCACGCTGAAATCGAGCCGTTCGCTGGCAGCGCAATCCTCCGATACCTGCTTCAGCAGATCGGCAAGAAAGTCACGGGCGTTGGGAGAGGCCATGATCCCCAGATAGGCCAGCGGATTGCTGAGCGCCATGCCGCGCAGCGCATAGTGGGCCAGCGTGTAATGATGGCAGCGCGGCCGGTCCATGCTCTCGAGAGCGGACGCGAGCTCCTGCACTTCGGGAGACGGTTCAGGTTCTCTGGGCTTGCGTCGAAAGAAGTCGAAAAAACCCATGAAACCCCCTGGGCTCGGGGAGGTGACGTCAGTTGTCGTTGCCCATGTCGAGGGCAGCCCGCACCGAACGGGCCAGCTCTTCAGGACGATACGGCTTGCCGACAAAGCCGGCGGCCCCTTCGCTGGCCACGTCATTCACCGCCTGGTCGGTGTAGAAGCCGGACGAGATGATCACGCGGGCCGATGGGTTGAGCTTGCGGATCTGTTGCAGCACTTCCTGCCCGGAGAGCTTGGGCATGGACAGGTCGAGGATAACCAGGTGGATATCGCGGGCCCGTTCGGTGTACATCTCGAGTGCCTGGGCGCCGTCGGCGGCGGTAAGCACCTGATAGCCGAGCCGTTCGAGAATCTCGCGGCCGACGCGGCAGACCATCTCGTGATCGTCGGCCAGCAGAATGGTCTCGTTGCCTCCGGGGATATTGTTGTGCTGATCGTCGGTAGCGGCAGCCTGCCGAATGGCGGCGCGGGGCAGGAAGATATCGAAACGAGTGCCGCGGCCCGGCTCGCTCCAGCATTCGATCCAGCCCTCGTGCTGCTTGATGATGCCGAAGACGACGGCCAGCCCGAGCCCGGTGCCCTTGCCCGGTCCCTTGGTGGTGAAGAAGGGCTCGAAAAGATGTTCGCGCACATCGGGGGCCATGCCGATGCCGGTGTCGGCCACGGCGAGGCGGACAAACTCGCCCGGCCGACCGTCGAGATGCTTGCGGGCGGTTTCCGGAGTGAGAGTCAAATTCGAGGTGAGGAAGGTGATGGTGCCCCCCTCGGGCATGGCATCGCGGGCATTGAGGAGCAAGTTCATCAGGACTTGCCCCATCTGCGCGGGGTCTGCCTGCACGGTCCACAGATTGGCATCGGGCCGAGTCTCGACGGCAATGCGCGGGTCGATGGTGCGGCGCAGCATGCGTACCGTCTCGTCGATCGAATGATTGAGGTTGAGCGGGCCGGGGCGCAACGGCGTCTGCCGGGCAAAGCTGAGCAGTTGCCTGGTCAACTCGGCAGCCCGGAAGCCGGCGCGCAGCCCGTTGCCGAGCATCTCGCGGCAGGGATGGTTGTCGGGCAGGTCCATCTGGGCCATTTCCAGGTTGCCGATGATGGCCGTCAGCAAGTTGTTGAAATCGTGGGCAATGCCGCCCGCGAGCTGCCCGATGGCATCCATCTTCTGCGCCTGGCGGAATTGCGATTCCAGCGTGCGTTGTTCGGTAACATCCCAGAAGATGCCAAGCACGCCGACATTCTGCCCGCGCTGATCGCGCACGGGCGTCTTGACGACTTGCACCGTGCGAGTCTTGCCGTCGATGGTGCGCTGTTCTTCGACCTCGAGACGGGCTCCCTCGGCAAGGACACGGCGATCGTCGGCCCGGTGCTTCTCGGCCAGGTATTCGGGGAACAGCTCGAAGTCGGTCTTGCCCAGGATCTCCTGGGCCGACTTGCCCACGCTCTGACAGAAGGGCTGATTGACAGCCACGATGCGCAGCTCGCGATCCTTGAGGAAGATGGCCTGGGTCAGGTTTTCGATGAGCGAGCGATACTTGGCCTCGCTGGTGCGCAGGGCTTCT